>JAUPKV010000397.1 GCA_030837265.1 Methanobacteriota archaeon | reverse complement strand
CCAGCCATACTTTTATTAAGTCCGATTCTTCTTTTTAAGCTTCTCAAGCAAGGAAGATACTCTTTCTTTTGCAGCCTCTGTCTCCTTTACATTTCTGGCAATTGTAATGTCCCGAATGTCCCCTTCGAGACTTTCAGGAGGTTGCAAGAAGAAAGGGATGTTGATTTTAGTTTTCTCTTCGTCCTTTACAAGCAGCAATGTAGTACTTTCTTCTGTTTTTGAACCATAATCCTAGAATAACATTAGTTGTAGACTTCGCAAAAAGAGCTTTATCAAGTAGCCAATAAAGACTTTACAGAACCCGTGTGTTAGTTTTTCACAGCTCCGCAGAGCCAAAGAAAATACAACCTTCATGTCCAAGAGAATGATGGAGTAAAGTAAAAAAAGATAAGTGAAAAGGACTTCATATTATAGGAATGTTATTCGAAGAATTCATTTGGGCTTTTACGGTCACCTGACAACAAGTACAGGAACTTTTGCATACCTTACAATCTTTTCTGACACACTTCCAAGTGTGAAATGCTCAATTCCACTTTTTCCAAGCGAGCCTACGACTATCATATCAATATCATGTTTATGCGCAAAATCCAAAATTTTTTCTGCTGCACTTCCTTTAAGAATTATAGGTTCTGCATCTAGTCCTGATGATTTTGCTTTTTCCACTACAAAAGATGTTTCTCTGTGAGCCACTTTATCGAATGTTTGAAGTAATTCAGATGACCAATTACCCTGTTGAACTTTCTCATAAGCAGATATGTTAATGACATACACGGCATAAACCTTTGCACCATATTTGAGTGCAAATTTAATCCCAAAATCAACTGCATTCTTAGCGGCTTTTGACCCATCAGTAGCAATCAAAATTCTAGATGGTTCGTCTTTTACATTAGTATCACTTTCCATATTTATCCTCTCACAACGAATACTGATACTTTGGAATGTCTAACCACATTTTCTGCTACACTTACCAATAAGAACCGTTTGACATCGATCTTTCCAAGTGCACCATAACAATAAGCTCAATGACATCTTTTCCTATAAAATATAATCTCATTTGCTGGATTTCCTTCTAGAATTACTGCCTCGAATGAGATGCAAACAATTTTGCGAGCAGTTTAAACTTTATGTGTAGCTGAGTTACTTTAGTTTCTTATGGAGTAATCACACGAACAGTATAAAGCTTGGCGTCCTCCTAGCAGGAAACTTCATCTTACATTTACCCTATGTAAAGTGGATACATTCTTTTTTGTTATATACAGTATATATATAGAGAAATATAACGATTTTCTTTATCAATTTTACTAAGATGTAGAGAAAAACATTTGAAACACAGTTAATACTTTCATTCAGCTTCCTTATACTTATTATATTTTTTCACCTAAATATTACTTTTATGCTCGCGCTCAATCCGAAAACAAACAGCAACGAACAGAAGATTTTCCATCACGTATACATAGATTCTTTTTTGCATCAGTATAGGTCAGAGAGAAGCCGGAACTTGAAGGGCTTCCTGTAGTAGTAGGCGCAGACCCAAATGGAGGAAAAGGGTAGGGTGTTTTATGTACATGATTTTTAATAGTCATTTTTAATAGTGTCATCAGAAAATATGCATTAAGTAATTTGATACGATTGAACTAATCCCAAAACGCAAAAAGGTCTCGAATCATTTGGTAAAAAGTAATTAAAAAGGTTTCTGTTTACGAAAATAGCTTTCAACCTTTGTTGATGTGAAAGAGAAATAGTTTTGGTATGGGTTCATTAATATAAAGCATAGTTCAAAAAAATTATATATCAGTGTGAAAACATATATAAAGTTAAACGAGCGAGACGTAGATACTTTTTTATGTATTTACCCCCCACTCCCAAACTCGCTCGTTCACCTTTCTTATATTTGGGACTTAAAAGTCTGTTAATTGGATGCAAATAAAAGGTATAGGGAATTGTAAAATAGTTCGATCTCCTTGAATCACTGAACCGAAACTCCTGAATCCCTGTTACAGTCCTTCGAATATATACTCCCCCAAGTATACATTTGAAGAAGGGCTAGCAATCCTTAATGATACGTTTAGGAGATAATTACCCTTATTTGCACCCAATCCCAATGAATATTATGTTGGAAACTATTTTAAGTTGTCCTTCAAATTTTTCAAGTGTTTTTAATCGAGTGTTAGATGAAAAAAGGGTAAACAGTAACATTGGGCTTGAGAATGTATATTGAAAAACAGTGAGTGGGAGTCAGCTTATAAGAAGCTTCTACCCAATGTATCATAGGAAGCCTTGTGGGATATCGAATATACGACCCAAACTTTATATGTCATCATCATAATATAATTTAGTATGACCCCCCCAGCACCAGAAGAGCACCTTAAAGTTCTAAATGACTTACAACGGCTTCGCTACTATGTGAAGAACATGCAGAATAAAAGAACAATTGACAAAGTAAGGGATATAACTGAGATTATACAGGCTAATTACAGTTATATCTCAGCTCAACCTATAAGAGATGCGCTTGAACTACTCGAAAAAGGAAGATACAATGATGAAAAGATAGACATGTTATTTGGCATTCAGCCAAGTGTGCTAGATGAATATCTTCTTTCAATGAGTGAGTACCGAGACGACCACAGCATCCTAAACGATGGATGGCATTGAGGCAATCCAGAAGTTAATAAAAGCACGTTGTAAAGTTGAACAGGTAATCATTGCATCCGTTTGGTTTTGTGCTATTGCATACATAATACAGAGGATAAGATACTTTTCGGATTGATTCTCAGCGTGTATCCTTTAGATTATGCACAATACCAATTTAAGCTCAGTAGGTCACAAAGTTTTTGGATACGCTTAGTCCAAACGTACAATTCTTACGAGAGATTTAATCGGAACATTAGAAATTATATCTTCTCCTTTTTTGTCTATCAAAACCATTACAACTCGTGGTTTTGCACCACTTTCTTTCAGATGCTCAATAACTTCTATGATGGTTGTACCGGCAGTAATAACATCATCCACGATTACACAGTTTTTACCGGTTACGGACCCAAAATTTCCACTTAACGTTCCTTTGTGGCTTTCGTGGACGATATCGTGTTCTCTACGATTATATATAGCTAGATCGGACCCTAGTTCATATGCCATCATGCTTGCGAAGGGGATACCACTAGCAGCAACGCCAACAACCACGTCTACTTCAGTATTTGTATTTTCCAGAGTCTC
>JAUPKV010000396.1 GCA_030837265.1 Methanobacteriota archaeon | reverse complement strand
TTCCTCGTTCCATTCTTTACGTAGTTTCCTCTATAAAATTTAGCATGTATACGCAACCACTCCATTTTATTACTTACTACTTCGTAAATTTAGAAACCTTTTAATTAAATCAAAACTCTTTTATACTTTAAGCATTATTTCGTCTTATAGTGTCGAAAATGAGTATAAAACGACAGAAAGAATTACGAGAAAACGTATTCCTTTTTGGATTCATACTTAATACGTTTTTTGCGTTTTTGTTTATCCTAAATTAGGCATCATTAGATCCATACCTCAATTTATTTACCACTTTCAATGGAAAACCAATTGAAATATTTGTACTTTATTCCAATTTAGTATAAAAAACAAGGTCCTGAGCATTGTTCAGGGATGAAAACACCCCTATGTGTAGTAGAGTTAAGGTTAAAATTAAAAAGTTATTAATTAGAAGTATAAACAATAGCTAAGGGATATATCAATTCTTATAAACGGGCGTATAAATTTATGAAATTAGTAAAAACTACATTAATTGCTTGCTTAGTATTATTTTCGTTAATTTTTCTTTATTTTGTTTTAAGTCCAAACACGAATATAAATTCAAAAACATGTGTAGATAACACAATAAAAATAGCTGTTTATCTTCCTAACATGAGTAATGTGATGTTCGATCCATTATGTTCGGCAATGTTTTTTAGCCATAATATTGACTATCTAAGTGATTCAAACCTAGATACTAAATTAACTACTTCAAATTATAACTTACTTCTTGTTCCGAAAAGTGAGATGAGTGATGATGCTGCGACTGCGATTAACAAGTATATATCTTACGGTGGGAGCGTATGGTTCTTTGCAGATCCGAGTTACTTATTAAACGAATCGGTAAAAGATAACAGAATAACTATTCTGGGTGACGCAATTTATTCAACTAATAACACAATAAGCGCTAATTCCACAATTACAATCAATAATACAGATAGTATCACAAATGGGATGCCAAGTGAATTTAATCCTATATCGACTAAGAATAAATGGTACTATTTTAGGTCATTTAGTACAAAAACAGGCGCAATCTCAGGCTTTAATTATAACGTCTTGATGAATAAAGGTGATTGCGCAATGATGATTAAGTTCGAAAACCCAGAAACTGGCTCTCGCGTGATATATAGTAATGCGAATATGTTTATTTCTGGTGGTGACTGGAGTTACTATAAAGCTGGTTTGTCAACAAAGTTATTTCTACAGGCAAAATCCTGGATTCTTAAGTCAGAACCTAATACCTACGGTGTCGATATAACATATCCAAAAGGTGACAAACAACTTACGATTACATTAGATGATGAACAAGCGGCTGCATATGAAATACCTAAGGTTCAGGCTTTTTTCGATATGGAACGAGCACAGGGATTAGATCCATCCAGTATAAATACATTCTTCATTGTCCCAACTAAAAATACAACTAATTCGGCTCTTAATTTTTATTCACAAAATGGAGATATTCACACCTTACACCCACATTTCATAACTGACTGGACTAATAACCAAAGTGTGACAGACTATAATGCATTTATTAAGCAGGCAGAAGGAACAATTAACAAAGTAGCTAATGTCGAAAATAGTGGGTTCAAATCGTGGCGTTTTCCATCTACAGCTTTTTGTCCAAATTCAATGAAGGCTGTGACAGATAATGGCTATTTGATTGATTCTAGTTGCGGGAGAGCATCAATCTATGGTAAAATTGGAACACAAGAAGATAATAATTTGCTCTTTCCTAAAAGAATAATTATTGAAGGGGTAAAAACAAATACATTAGAAATGGAAGCCGTATCTAGCTATGACATAAATACTGCTAACGGAAGTGCATTTTATGATACATATGCACAATACTTAACATATCTTGCAAATGTTAACTTTCCAGCAAATTTTATTGTAGCAGGTCACTATCAGGGTGTGATGATACTTCCAGATTATATTGACGAAGTATCTGAACTTCTTAATTCTTCAAAGAGCACAAATACATCTTTTGCAACTCTGGATACACTTGGTATATATATCAATGCGGTTCAAAATTCAACTATCAAGGCAACTAATTCCGCTACTGGTGTAACAGTCTTAGTAACAGCACCCACTCAGATAGATAACTTTACTATAAAACTTACAAATATTAAAAACGGTGTGCAAGCACAGTATGATGGAGTTGCTATAGACAAAGATAATATTATACAAGATGGCAGTACATACTATGTGGTACACACAGTGGAGGTTGGCACTCATACATTTACCATCATGGATAAATCCTAAAGTTCAGAAAAATTAAACTGAAGAAAAAGAATTAAAAACTGGAAGATTCTTTTCCTTTTTTTGCATCTTCAAGCGTAATACTCGTTCCTGGCCTCGACCATAGCTATTATATGAGAAAGCGGGGTCATAGGTGCAATCCCACAGCCGGGAGCAAGTACGTCTACTCCTTCCTCGAGGGCTTTTTTGCTTTCTTCTTTAATTTTTTCAACCGGACCGGGAAGTAAAACGAAGGGACTTGAGATATTTCCGACAAGTCTTACCCTGTCTCCAAGCACTTCCTTTGCCTTCTTCACACTGCCAACTTTCTCTTCAACGCTCAGGCCTTCGAAGCCGCAATCTGCCAGATAGTTCAGGATAGGGGATACATTTCCGCAGATATGCAGCACCGTGACGGAATTTACCTCTGAAGAAAACCTCTGCAGTCTTGGTTGGAGCTCATTTTTGAAAGAATCCGGACTCATAAGGTCGGGAGAAGCTACAGGGTCAGCAACCGCAATGACATCGGCTCCGGCAATGACCATTGCATTTGCGTAAGCTATTGTAGCATCGGCCGCAAAATCCAATACCTGCCTCAGGAGTTCAGGCTTTTTGATGGACCATTTCATAAAAGACTTCACACTCGCCAGATCCGAGGCAAGCGTAACAGGACCTTCCAATCCCCCAATAATAGGGACATCCGGCCCGACTTTATCTCTTACAATTTTTATAGAATCAAGTACGGCTCTGATCCTGCCCATATCAAGCAGGTTTTCAGGCATTTTCATATCTTCAAGGTCCTTTGTATAAGGATGTGCAGTAACAGAAGGCTGCCTATTCTTTGTTCCCATATTGACTTCGCAGCCCATAGCTTCGGCAAGCACTGTCAGGCAGTAAGGCACCCTTACAGCTTCAAGCCCGCTCAGCTCATAATTTGCAATCGCAAGCTTTGCCATTTGCTCAGGATCAGAATGAGCCTCCGGCCATGGAGCTCCCACTTTATCCATTAATTCCACAATGCCTGTTTGAGTTACGGAACAAACGGGTACTTTGTCAACTTCTTTTCCTTCCAGTGCGTTTAAAAGTCTCTCTTTCAATGTCATTTCTACCATAATAGATTCCCCTCTATTTTGTTAAAGTTATGAACTCAGAATTTTTTAGACTAAATCTTGATGATCCTTTTCGATGAAATTTAAATCCTAAGTGCTCTTAAATCTTTAGTGATTTCTGGAGTATTCCTTTTATCTTTAAATTACCTGAACCCCAGGTAAATAAGATATTGAGATTCATCAGCGACAAAGAGTTGCCTTAAAACCAAAGTCCCCCTCCCTTATTGACGATATATCTATTGTTTATGTTATATGATTGTTTGGGAATAAGGAGTCGCCATAAATAACTTATTGAAAAACTGTAGTTTTCAGGATTAACCTGCAGTTCATTACATATAATATACATAAGTTATATAAAAAAGTTAATTTTGTCAGAAAGCATCATTTAGTCCTTAAATTTGACTTTACAGATTATATAATATAAAGTATATCCAATATTATTTTAGAGAGTTTGAATCTGGAATTAAAGTAAAAAAGCCAATCTTTAATTAATTTACCCTCCTATTATTAATAAAATTTGATAATATCACCTTAAAAGTATTCCTCTGTGTTTTTTTAATGACATCTATGACATCTTTAAGTATTGAAGATTAAAAGGTAATTCCGGAGGGGACATGCAGGAAATAGAAGTCAAACCGCTAAGAATTCTCGGCATATCAGGAAGTCCCAGGAACATGGCAACTGATTTTCTGGTTCAGGAAGCGCTTCGAGTTGCAAAAGAAAAATATGGTGCAGAAACAGATTACTTTTCCGCTAAAGGGAAAAAATTGAATTTCTGCATTCACTGCGATTTCTGTATAAGGAAAAAAGAAGGCTGTGTTCACAAGGATGACATCTCGGCTGAGCTGTATGACAAAATGATCTGGGCTGACGCCTGGATAATAGGTACTCCAGTTTATCAGGGAACAGTCAGTGCCCAGACTAAAACAATAATGGACCGATGCAGAGCTGTTGTTGCTAGAGACCCGAAGGTTTTTCAAAATAAAGTAGGAATGGGAATAGCAGACGGAGGAGACCGAATAGGCGGACAGGAGCCGTCCATTCAGACTATCCTTAATTTTTACGTTATCAATGAAATGATCCCTGTTGGAGGTGGTTCTTTCGGAGCAAATCTAGGGGGAACTTTCTGGTCAAAAGACAACGGAGCAGAAGGGGTTTCCGAAGATTCCGAAGGCATGAGGAGCCTCAGAAAAACTCTAAAGAACCTCATCCGGACAACCCAATTAATAAAGAAAGCTGCAGAAACCTAAAGCTAAAGCTGAATTCAAGGCAATCTGATATGTAGTAGTTCTCAGAAGTTCATTGTTTCAGAGGAGAGGTATTTTTATTTAAGAAATATCATTAATAATCGAAATAAATAGAGTAGTAAATCAATTGAACGTTTAATTGATTAAAAAGAGGGTGTTATTTTGATAGAACCGTTAGGCAAGAAAGTAAAGCGCATAGCATGGGGAATAACTGGTTCCGGAGACCAGATGATTGAGACCTATAGCGTTCTGGTGGATATTAAGGAACGAACCGGGGTTGAAACAATGGTTTTCCTGTCTAAAGAGGGCGAGACTGTAATGAAATGGTATCATCTGTGGGATAAAATTCAGAGGGATTTCCCTAACTTCAAAGTAGATGCAGGTCCCAATTCTCCATTCATTGCAGGGCCGCTGCAGATGGGATATTATGATTTCCTGCTAATAGCTCCGGCAACAGCTAACACGGTGGCAAAGATCGTATATGGGATTGCTGATACCCTTGTAACAAATTCAGTTTCTCAGACTGCAAAAGGAAAGACGCCCATATTTATCCTGCCTGTAGACCTTAAGAGAGGAACTGTAAAAACCTCTGCACCCAACGGCAGAACTTTTGAGCTTACAATGCGCGAAGTAGATATTGAAAACTCTGAGAAGCTCTCGCGGATGGAGAACATCACAGTACTGGAAAGCCCATATGATATCTTCGACATCGTCGGACTTGAACGGCCTACTGAAGACATTACTCAGAAATATAAAGACCGCACGAAGAAAAAGAAAAAGGAAATCCAAGCATAATAGGTCTGATAAAGTTAAATAAGGTGGGAAAACCTTAAAAATTTTAAAAGCTTGATAATCTGAAAAATTAAAATGGATAACCTGAAAGGCTGAAAATACGAGGAGAAAGGATATGAGAAGTGCATATCAAGGTGTAGTAGAAGAAGTGAAAAATCTTAAGGGGATCGAAGAAGCCATTGCTCTGGCAATTGAGAGGGAGATTGAGGCAAGAGATTTTTATCTTAGTAAAGCGGCCTTAATGGACAACCCGAAGTTAAGAGAACTCTATGAAGAACTCGCTAGTGAGGAAAAAAAGCATATTGACTACCTGGAGACCTATCGTAGCAAAAAAGAATTGCCAGTTGTCACCACGGAGATGCCCAGTAGTCAGTCTTTTACCCCTGAGTTTAATCAGGCTCGAACAAAAGGAGGGGAAATCACACTTGGAGATGCGGGCATCCTAGTTGCAGCCATGAGACACGAGCGGAAAAGTGAGGATTTTTACTCCGAGCTGGCAAAAAGAGTCGAAGATAAGGACCTGGAAGATTTCTTCCGGATGCTATCGAGATACGAGAGATTACACTACGAGATGATTGATGAATACCTGGAGGCCCTAACAAGTTTCCGTATGCAGACCTGAAATAAAAAATGGAGAAAAAATATAAATTATTTTATCTGTTAATTTAATTTTTTTATCTTTTAATTTTTTTCATCCTAAATTTTACCATTTTTCAAACCAAAAAAATCATTCTTTTTCAAACTTTTCTCTGATATTTCAAGCGCATAAGCCATATGGTTTTGAAACCGCCGGACTGCGACTTTATCAAAAAATACTTTCACTCCGCTTGGCTGATTTTAATAAATACTGAAGTAGTTATTGAGTTTAGAGGTAAGTACATGGAAGAAATATTCAAAGGATTGGTTGAACGTGCTCACTATTATGAGCAGTTTGAAAGCTTTAGAAACACAAATCTCACTGGACAATTAGGGAATGTCCAGCTAATGAGTTTTAAAGTCAGAGCTTTAATACCAGTATAAAGTGCCACACAATGATAGTGTCTGCACAATGTAGATGTCTGCACAGTAATAAGTAGTGTCTACACGGTGACGAAAACAATAATAAGCTGCAAAATCTCTCAAAATTGTAAAACTGAAAAGTGAGTTTAAGAGGAAATCTGTGGAAAAATTGCACTATAAGGAGGTAATTGGCGGAAAATTACCTTCTAGCTAAAACTCACTTTTCAACAGTTTTCAATTCGGATTTCAGATCCTGTCCCAGTTCTACTCTTGCAAAGTTACCGCTCGTGGGAAGTTCCATATAAAAAGCGGTTTTAGTGTCAATCAAGGCAGTTCCGTTACCAAGCTCAAGCTCCAGGACATGTCCTCCTGTGTTCCTGTTTAAGGCAATAAAATGAAGATGGTAACCTGGAACATTAATGCCCCTGGCGTATTCCGGAGTCTTGAACCCAACGAGTGTGCCGCTTACATTTTTAAATTCAAAGACAGTCTGATTAGAGACAACATCCGCAAGTTTGCGATATGGTTTTTCCTGCTTCGGTACACTGCGCACCTTCAGGTATGAAAAGTTTCCATTAACTCGGATGGCGTAAAAAAAGTTTTCAGAAGGCAGGTCTCGGTCCAGGTACTGCTCAAGTTCCGTCAGGTTCATTGGTTTTTCAAGCCGATAACCTTCGTCAGCTTCAAAATGGGTAACCGTGGCAAACGGCGTAGTCATATTGTCAGAAACGGAATATGCGATCCCATCGGTTTTGATTTGATAGTAATTTCCATCAAGGGCCAGCATTTCTCCATCAAGTCCGTCGATAGTGCCGATTCCGAAATCTCCGTGGGTTTTTAGCTCTTTAAAAGACAATGCTCCATCGTAAACTCCTTGAAGCAAAGCATCGATTGTCGAGACCTGATAGAGAGAATCAGTTCCGATCCCATGTGAGCCGGAAATTGAATTTTCCCCGCCTTTTTGCTCCCCTGAGAGCTTATCGGAGGATTCTGTGCAGCCGGAAAGAAGAATGCATAAAATAATTGAAAAAATAATGAAAAAACTTTTTTTGTTCATTTTATCCATTTAAATACTTATTACAATTTTTATATTTAAACACTCCCTAAATATTTTAGGAGAACACTTTTAATATTGTATGGTAATTACTTAAATGTTTTAGAGGGATTTAATATAACAGCAAAACTATCTATTTGCTCTTTTATTTCGGCTCCTTTGTTTTTGTATTTTTAACATATTCGGCAACCGCATTCCCAACTTCAATCGTGCTGGCCTTACCTCCCAGATCAGGAGTAATAACCTTTTTTTGTAGTACATAGGCTATTGCATCATCAATAACCGAAGCACGACTATCTCCCATCCATTCAAGCAACATTTTTACGCAAAGGATTGCAGCAAGAGGGTTGGCAATACCTTTTCCTGCTATATCGGGGGCACTGCCATGCACTGGCTCAAAAAAAGCATATTTTTCCCCTATGTTTGCACTGGGAACAAGGCCAAGGCTTCCAACGAGCGCCGCACACATGTCACTCAAAATATCTCCGAAAAGGTTTGTCGTAACTACAACATCATATTTCTCAGGGCGCATGATAAGACTGTAAGCCATTGAATCAACCAGCATATCGCTATACTCTACTCCAGCCGTACTGGCGGTC
The DNA here is from genome assembly GCA_030837265.1 of Methanobacteriota archaeon. Next base: position 9,196 of record JAUPKV010000396.1, on the reverse strand, counting down.
TGCCGGCAGACATCAAGGAAAAGCTTATCGGATTTTAAAACATTGGATTTATGGACAATTGTCACTTTGTTTTTTCTATTTTTTGCAAGTTTGCACGCGTATGCAGCAATTCTCTCCGAGCCTTTCCGGGTGATAATCCTTTTTGTCCAGGATAGCTCAGGTCCGATCTCCTCAATCCCCGAATACAGCCCTTCTGTGTTTTCCCTGACAATAACAAAGTCAAAATCGTTCCTTCCCGTAACGCCAGTTATACCTGGGAGGGGTTTGATAGGTCTTATATTGGCGTAGAGGTCCAGTTCCTTTCTGAGAGTCAGCAGTATGCTCTTGTAATTAGGATCAGGAACTGTAGTTATTGCTCCAAAAAGAACTGAATCACATTGTTTTATGAGCTCGATATCTTCATCGGACATCGCAGTGCCTGTTCTCTCCCACCGGGCATAGCCTAATTCGAGTGGCAATTTATCAATTTCGAGTCCGAAAGCATCAAGGACTTTAACGGCTTCAGGGATAACTTCTCTGCCAATCCCGTCGCCTTCAATTACAGCAAGCTTCATGTTACTGCATCTATGACTTGAAGTATATGAATCTGCTGCAAATTTTTCAGATATTGAATGGAATTTTTATACCTGAAACAAGTGTTCTGCAAGGATTTTTATGCCGAGCCCTATAAGGATCAAGCCGCCAAGAATTTCAACCTCGTTCTCCAGAAAGTGGCCTATTCTATACCCAAGGATGGCTCCGCAAAATGACATAAAGAAGGTTACGCAACCAATAATAGCTGCAGGCTCAAAAACAGATGTTTTTAAGAAGGCAAAGCTAATTCCTACAGCCAGGGCATCGATGCTTGTTGCAATTGCAAGCATAAAAAGCATCCGATAACTGAGGGAAGCTGCCCTTCCGTCCGGGCTCCCGTAAAAAGCCTCATAAATCATTTTTATTCCGATAAAAACCAGAAGGCCAAAAGCAATCCAGGAGGCATAAGCTGAGACAAGAGACTGTACCAAATTGCCTCCAAGCCAACCAATGATGGGCATTAGAGCCTGAAAGCCTCCGAAAAAGACAGCTAGTTTAAAAGCATCTTTTACCCGAAAAGGCCTTATCATGGTACCGCTGGACATTGAGACTGCAAAGGCGTCCATTGAAAGTCCCAGGCCTAACAGGAGATCGGTTAAAAAAGGCATTGATTAAACTCCAAGTTCGTTTTTCATAAATCTTATGAGACAATAAAGACCTAATATATTAAGTTGCTGAGTAAACTGGCCCTATACCGAGGATAACCCGAAATCCAATGTTTAAAGGAAAAACAAGAAAATCAGGGTATAAACAGTCCGGAATCCAAAAAAGATGTCATTAAACAAAAAGAGACGAATTGAGAATTTATCTTTAAAGTTCTGTCCCGATTCTCAAGTGTTTGGAAGCCTGTCTGCCAGCTTCCTGTACCATTTCAGCTCTAAGGACCTCGAGGTAAGACCTTGATTCTGAAAGTACCCGAATGCTGTTATTTAGTTTGGCTAGAAGCTCAATCTGAGCATCGAGCTCTTCGCTATTTCCTGCTTCAGGAACTTCGTCAATTGGTAGAGATTCGCCTTGAAGTTCAATTGCAAAAAGCACATTATTTATCATTAGATCAAATTTTGAAATGCTTTTATCAAGAACCACACTATGGTGTGTTTCTCTTTCTTCAAAGCTAATAAATTCGCCTGAAAAGTCATTTATGCCTGCTTCGGTAGTATTATGAATTGATTTTTTGAGTTGTTCAAGTATCTCAGTCATTTTAGACACTCCTTCAAAAATCAGCCAGATTCGTAATAATCCACCTCATATGTTATTTTATTGGAGATCAGTCTGGAGTAACTTCTACTCTCTTGAAGGCTCTATTTATTAGAGAATATCTCTCTTACAAGGGGGGATAAATTAAAAGTTAAATTTTGGGGGTTCTGACTCTTCTTATCCTTTTTGAGATTAGATAATAAATATCTCATTAACGTATAAAGCTTAAAGAAATTATGTTACTTATTTGAGGTAGTATAAGTTACATGTTGAGATAGTATAAGTTGCATGTTGAGATAGTATAAGTTGCATGTTGAGATAGTATAAGTTGCATGTTGAGATAGTATAAGTTCCTGATCCAGGTCTTGGATATCGGGAGTTCGCTTATATTTAATTCACACGCGTTAATTATAGATATATACAAAAATTATATAAAACTTAAAGAATAACCGTTACTTACTACAAATAATTATAACAATATCTATGCAGTTAATGCCAGAAGATTAGACATTTAAAATAAAGAAAAATGCTTAACGTCACTTTCTTTTTGAGATTAGAAGTTTTTCCTGAGACTCTTTACAAGGTTCCTTATGGCTTCAGCAACCTGGTATTCTGATGCCCCCCAGTGGACAACAATCCCTTCAAAGCCGGAAATATTAACTAACCCTGATTTTTCAGATCTGCAGCAACGTGTGATAAACGGTTTTGAAGGAACCACTATATCTGATTTGAAAGGACATATATTTATAAAGGAGTATTTTAAGTGCGGAAAACGAATCTCGAAAAGGGTCTTCGAAATCTCGCAGCCAACAAGCAGGTGTCCGTTTTCAGTTAATATATCCGAATCAAGGCATTTTCCTTGAAGTCCGGCAGCACTGCAGGGAAAAACAGTATTTTTTCCTTCAAATTGTCGGAGGTCAATTATTTTTTCTGAAAACCGGATTTGCAGGTCGCCAAAAATTCCACTGGCTTCGAGTCTTCTTACAACAAGTGAGAGCCAGGATGGCTCAGGGGGAGCAATATCAAGTATCTCTATTTCAAGGATGCTTGAGAGGTCAGGGTAGTGAACAAATGTTTTATGTTTGTCGATACCTGTAAATATCACAGTATTTACCTTGCCAGTACAAAGTTTTGCAGCAGTCTCGATAAGAAGTGTGCGATCTTTTATATTGAGTTCCTTACCGTATTTGATTATCTCTTCCCCCGAAGCTATCATTTCGAGTGCTTCAACCTTTCTAAGCAGATCCCCTCCGCTTTTCTTTACATAACAAATCCTATACTCTACACTGCCTGTTTTGAGATTTTCGTTTTCAATAATCAGATAATCGGTCAGGAAATAAATCGGCTCTTCAGCACATGAAGTGAGAGCCTTTGTTACCCCCACATGCTTATATTCTTCCGGGAAAATCATAGGTATCGTTTTTATAGTTTTAGGTTTTTTCTTGTTCGGATTGGATTTTTTTCCTGTGGGCTACAAGTCCGCCATCGGTAAGTATATCAAGCAGGAAATCCGGCAGTTTGTTTCCTTTGAATATTTCTTTATCCGTAACTGTAATTTCCCCTTTGAGAAGATCAATTCTTACTTCATCTCCCCCCTGGCAATCGACATCAGCTTCCAAAAGAGGCAGGCCGACATTTATCGCGTTTCGGAAAAAGATCCTGGCAAAAGACTTTGCTACTACACAGCCTACTCCTGCGTATTTTAAAGCGAGAGGAGCCTGTTCCCTTGAAGAGCCACAGCCAAAATTAGTGCCTGCAACAATAACATCCCCAGGCTTAACCTTTTTTGAAAATTCCGGATCAACGCCTTCCATTGCATGAGCCGCAAATACCTGCATGTCTTTGGTACGCAAATATTTCCCGGGTATAATTACATCAGTGTCAATATCGTCTCCGAATTTCCAGACGCGCCCGATAATAGGATTTTCCATCACACTTCACCTGAAAAGTAAATTTTTTGTAGTTTATCTAAAAAACGGAATAAAGGAAAGGATAAAAATATTTCAGCAAGTAAAAATATTTAGGAGAGTGCATACCGCACACTCCATGCATTACTTCATATTGACGTCAGACTTTAATTTCTTCTCCTTTCAGCACGGCTTCTTCCTTTACTCTAACTTCTTTTTCCGTCGTTCCGTAACTCAGTTTATATGTCCCGGAAGGTGCAGTATCAAACTGCGTTTCTCCTGTAATCGGGCCCTCTGTTGAATACGGAACTGTGAATTCATACCTTCCCTGAGAGTCCGAGCTTGTTGATTGCGAGTATTCAAAGGTTCTATTCTGCCCGGTAACAATCGTAGCCTGAATGTTAACTTTCTCATTGGGGGAAGCTGTCCCGGTTATATTTGCACCTTTAACATACTCAAAAACCTTGACATAGCCGGTGTTTACTTCCGGGATGTTGCCTTCGAAGAATAAATTGTAGACCTGTTTATATCCGGTTTCAACAGTTTGATCTGCCCAGGTCTCATGTACCATACGATAGTGCTTCAAGCCATTTCCGTCAAAGATATGTAATTTTGCCTCCATTGAGTTGAAATAGCGATTCGAAGGCAGGTACTGATAACTGCTTCCTGTCCAGTAAGGCTGGAAATACCCACTTGTATCAAGTGTCCATTCCGGCATTGCCATAAATATCTCCGTAGCCATCCTTATGTCGGACATAATATATCTTGCACCCATCTTGTCCGGTCTTGGGTCTACAGCTTTAAGTAATTTGTTTGCTTCATCTTCCGATTGGGCTGTGAAAAACGATGCTGCTCCGGGCAGGTTAGTTTCATTAATACTTCCCCGGCGCCCCCCTACTCCGGCCTGGAAGGGATTAGCATTGGGCATTCGGTGTCCGATAACTTCAATATAATGGCCATAGTCCCACCACGACATAACACCGTATGCCGTATCCGGATAATTGAAAGTTTCTCCATTTTTCGGAACATCATATATACCATTGAAATCCATTCCGGGATCCGGTGTATGCGAACCAAGCCATGTACATGCTTCGTACCATTCGTTATTAGGATCATTTGAGCCACCTGTATACGGCATTGCAGCTTTATATACCGGAATAATCAGGACAAAAAAGATAGCAATAACCGCAAGGACCTGTTCTATTTTGAAGAATTTAAGGGAACGTGGAATATCTGCAAAAGATTTCACGTTAGCTTTAAACTTTTCATCTAACTCGCTCCATTTAACCTTTTCAAGCAGCAGGCCTCCTACATAGGCAGCCATAATTGAAGCGTTTACGGAGTAATAATACGCATAGCGGTTTTGACCGTAGTTTGCAAAAAGAATTAGAGCAGTCCAGACAAGAACCAGCACTTCCTCAGATCTTATCTTTCGAGATATTATATTTGAAATAAGGATTAGAATTCCAAGGAGTGAAGCCAGGAACATATATGGTGTAAAGTTTCCATAAGCTTTAGACAGAGTGAAAGAACCGCCATCATAAAACAAAGAAGACGCTTCAGCAATTGTGGATGGTCCTCCTGTCTGAATTCCAAAAACCATATTCGGAGCGCCAATTACCGTGGAATAAAGTGATGGGGCGACGATACTTAATATTATCAATCCGAAAGCAGTGATTCCGAATAGTGCCAGGGGATAGTAACGAGAATCCAAATTTCTTTTTTTGAAAGCTTTTTCAACATAACTCATGGCTACAAAACCGATTACCACTCCAAGAGCAACAATGACGGTAAACCATGAATAGTCAAAAACATTAGCAAGTCCAAGCTCCGGGTGGACAGAGGGTAATATGAGTAATGCACTTATGAAAAATGTGGTAATTCCTACAATCCCAAGGTAGTCGCTTGACTTTTTAAGTAAATTGTTAAGAATATACTGAACTACAGCATAAGTCAGAGCGATGAATGCGAAAATAGCAGCACCAGGCCATGAAAGCTGGTATGCCGAATACATTATGCCGGCAAGAACAGAATATATCAAAGGCTCTTTGAGAATGTCAAATTCTCTATTGAATACATGCTCAAAAGTCAGATTATTTTTCCTTGCAGTGATCAAAGCCAGCATGAAAAACATCATGAAAAAAGTACTGAATAGAACCTCTGCCACGTGATGGTCCGTAAAACCTATCATTGAACGGGATAAAAATTGTCCGGGTGCAAAAGCGATCAAAATTGCAGCCAATATCCCGGTTTTGTGGCCTCCGAGATATTTTCCTATATAATAAACCGGAACAACAGTAAGAGCACCTAGAACTGCTGGAAAGTATGCCCCTACAGTGTAAACAAGTTCAGAATTAGGATGTCCCAGACCCAAAATTAGGGCAGGTATAGCAATCATCTGGTCGAACAACGGACCAAAATGTATATAGCTGCCGTAAGGATAATTTGTCATTGGATTATAAAACATTCTCTCCGGGTAATTAGCAAGAAGAGCATCTAAAGTCCGCATATGATACCAGGCATCATTGGTTGCAAACTTCACAAGCCCATTGGATAAGAATACTGATTTTGCCGGAAGTATTCTAATCCAGAGAGCTGCAAGACCAATTATCGCAACTGCCAAGGTATAAGGCAAGCTGGATTTTAGTTTGGATTTTAATGTTGATACAGGACGATCCTGAGAATTCATAACAATCCCTTTTTAGGAAGTAGGTACATTTTATAAGGTGGTAACTTTTTAATTATATATATATTTTATGGGAAAAGAAATTACACCGTTTCTATTAATTCAATGTAACTGTTTATAACCTTATCCCATTTCTGATCAGGAGCTTCGTAATGTTTTCTTTTTTCAAGAAATTTGGGAATGGCTTCACAGATAGAACTGACATCACCCGGAGGAACAAATAAGGTTCCTTCGTAGTTAGCCATTGATTCCCTCAAACCGCCTACTTCGGAAACCACAACCGGTTTTCCAAAAGACATAGCAATGTGAGCTATTCCACTCTGAGAAGCCCTGAGATAAGGCAAAACCACCACATCTGCAGCGCTGAAATATAGACTTACTCGTTCATCAGGAATGTACTCGTCTACAAGCGTGATTCGCTCTCGGAGTGTGGAATCTTTGATCCGGTTAAGCAGTTCATTGCGGTCTTCCCATACCTCTCCCACTATAAGCAGTCTGCTTTTCTCGAGAATATTCGCGGGAAGCTGCTCAAAAGCGCTGATTAAATAAGGAATTCCCTTATATTTTCGAATTAAACCGAAAGAAAGAATGACGAATTCGTCATTTATCGAAAGGCTTTTTCTTGCTTCTTTTAAGTCAAGTAATTTTCCGTACTGGTCATAGAGCCCATGGGAGATCACGTGGATCTTGTCAGGGGAGATAGAGTATCTTTCGGCAACTAGCCTCTTATCAGATTCGGAATGAGTGATATATGCAACGAGGTTTTTGCGAAGTGTTTTTCCAGTTACTTTTGAATACACACGGATAGGGAGTATGGATTCCTCAAGCGGGTCCACCACTTCATGGAATTCAACTATAATTTTTGGTTTATACGATAAATTCGCAAAAATTTTCAACAGGAGTTGCATATGTGCAACCGATGAGGTCCACCACTGTAAAATTATGATATCAGGCTTATGTGTTATTATAAAGCGGAAGGCCTGTATCCATGTTAATGGATTGTTATAATCCATTCCATCAAAGACCGGAATCCCGGGTGAAAAGTTCAGGTTTGAAATATTCTTTCCTACATGGGATTTTCCAGGAAAAAGAAAGGTTGGAAGCAACTGCCTGAAACAGACGACCGAAACATCTTTTTTAGAAGACATCGCATTTGCCAGACGGATGGTGTAATAACTGATACCGCTTAAAAAGCGTTTTGAAGGTCCGACTATGCAAATTTTACTATGTGACACCATTTATTCCATTATAACATTATCTTTATATTTAAGCTAATGCATTACTCGTGCATTACTCGTTTGTGAGAGGTTAAATATTGAAGATAGCCCAGATTTGTCCTCGCTATTCTCCTGATATCGGAGGGGTGGAAACGCATGTCAAAGAGATTAGTGAAAGGCTGGTTAATGCCGGGCACAAGGTTGAGGTTATAACAACTGATCCCACAGGAAGATTAAACAAACAGGAAACAATAAATGGGGTAAAAGTCGTCAGGTTCACATCTTTTGCACCGGGTAATGCATATTACCTGGCCCCCCAAATCCTGTTTTATCTAAGAAGCCGCAAATATGACATAATTCACATGCACAGTTACCATGCACTTCCTGCTTTGTTTGCAGCCCTCGGTAAAGGTCAGGAAAAGCTGGTTTTTACACCTCATTATCACCGAAGCGGACATACTCCTTTTCGAAACTTACTTCATAAGCCATACAGATTTTTGGGAAAAATTATTTTTTCAAGAGCGGACTACGTAATTTGTGTATCCGAGTATGAGAAGAAACTTGTTGAATCGGATTTTAAAGTAGGAGGAAAAATTGTAAAAATTCCTAATGGGATAAACCTCAAGGAATTCAAGAAAATCAAGAACCAGGAAAAAAACTCCACCGAAAAAATTCTTCTCTACGTCGGTCGTCTGGAAGAATACAAAGGGATACAGTATATTATTCAAAGCTTGCCTGAACTTCAGGAGTTCAGATTAAAGGTCATTGGAAAGGGACCTTTTGAATCTGAACTGCATGATATTGCAAAGAACCTTCAAGTTGAGAATAAGATCGAATGGTTAAAAGAACTCTCCAGAGAAGAACTGCTTGACTGTTATGCAGACGCGGATATATTTTTAATGCTCTCTACTCACGAAGCTTATGGAATAACAGTTGCTGAAGCTTTGGCTTCAGGAACTCCCTGTATAGTTGCAAAAGGAAGCGCACTTGAGGAGTTTGTAGATGGAATTCATTGTTTTGGGTTAGATGAGCCTAACAACAAAAAAAGCATAATCAAATTAATACATCAGGCAGAAAATTTGAAAAATAACAGTGAATTCATAGTGGAGAAGCTTAATATTTTTGATTGGAATCAGATCACTGAAGAAATTGAAAATGTTTACAGAAAACAAACCTTAGCAAGATAATCCTAATTGCAAGATAACCTAATTCTATCTGTTTTTATCTATTTTTTTGTTTTGAATTAATATTTGTATAATAAACAGTTTTTAAGTCCATTCTTTGAATTTATATGTGAGACCAAAAAATACTGATGCCCAGTCCTATAAATAAAAGTGAAGTAAAATATTCAAAACCTAGCTGGATTTTTTCGTTTTCTCTTAATGTATCTGCAACCGTCGATGCACATATAGCAACGACCAGGCACCAGATAGTGCCAGTAAATAAAAAAGCGAAACCTAAAAAAAGAAATGACAGGAACCCAAAGTTAGAAACCGGATCAATAAATTGTGGAAGGAAAGCCAGGAAGAATAATGCAATTTTCGGGTTCAACAGGTTCGTGGTCATTCCCTGCCGGTAAATCGCCCATCTTCCCTCGGATGTGCCGACAAATTTAA
>JAUPKV010000395.1 GCA_030837265.1 Methanobacteriota archaeon | reverse complement strand
CTTTCTGTCAGACAAATCAAGTATAAGAGGGAGAAAATTATTTATCTGAGCCAATTTAAGAGACCTCGTGATTAAGTGTTTAGCCTGACACCTGTTTTCTTGAACTCTCTTTCACTGAAGAAGAGAGTATAATCCTTAATACCGGTTGCATCAGAAATTCTGACAGCGACTTTTTCACAATCTTCAGGAGTGTAGGAATGAACCATAGTAAACAGGTTATAAGGCCAATCGGGATAACGCGGACGCTCATAGCAGTGAGTAACTTCCGGAAATTCTGCCATTATTGTCCCTACTTTTTCTATCCGGTCGTCTGGAACATTCCAGACACACATTGCATTGGCTGTTATCCCTATTGCCCTATGGCCTATTGAAGCTGCAAACCTCCGGATTTTCCCGGTTTTTTGAAGGTTTTTAAGCCTATCGACAACTTCCTGCTCACTTATCCCAAGTTCGGCAGCAAGTCGCCTGAAAGGTGAGTGAGTCAGGGGAATTCCGTCCTGCACAAACTTGAGCAGTTCTATATCTGTCTCATCCATTTTTTCACCTGATCTCGAACTTTACATTTATCTTAAAAAGGCGCTTTGTTGGAAGGTTCAATAGCGGACAGCCAGTTTTTCTCTGGATTTCAGAAATGATATCTTCAAGCCTATCTTCATCTGGAGCAGAAAGTGTAAACCAGAGATTGTAATTTGCAGCGCTTCGCAGGTAATTGTGAGATACTTCAGGATACTCATTAATTAAATTAGCAATCTCTTCAATTTGGGCCTCTGGAACCTTCAAGGCCACCAGAGTACCTACCCCACCCATATTTCTAGTGCTTAGGATAGGTCCTATCCGTCTTACTGCCCCTTTCCTGTTGAGTTCACGAAGCCTTCCAATAACCTCGATTTCAGAAAGACCGAGCATTTTACCTAATTTTTCAAAAGGCTCGACTTCCAAGGGGACTTCCTGCTGGATCAGGTTCAAAATTCTCTTGTCGGTCTCATCAATTTCGAGTTCAGGAATTTCCCCATTATAAGGTTCCATGTTTGAGGCGAAATCGGTTTCCTTTTGCTGAAGCCGACTGTTACAATCTTCGAGTTCAATCATCCCGATCACTTGTCATTTTTTTCAGGTCTGTAGATGCAGTAGGGCTCTTCTTCAAGATAATCTCCTGTAGCAGCATAAGCTCTTGCCCTGCAGCCAGCACAGACCCTCTTATATTCACAAATTCCGCATTTACCCTTAAGTCCTTCAGGATCCCTGAGCTTTCCGAAGACTTCGGAGTTTTCCCATATCTCTCTGAAGGGCTGCTTTCTTATATTCCCAGCAAGCACAGGCAGGTATCCGCAGGGATAAACATCACCTATGCTGGATACAAAACAAAAACCAGTCCCTCCGAGGCAGCCTTTTGTCATGGCCTCGTAACCGTGAGTTTTTACCGAGATTTCGATGCCTTCTTTTTTTGCCCGCTGGCGCATAACCCTGAAATAATGGGGGGCACAGGTTGCCTTCAGCTGGATTTCCGATTCTCTTTGCATGTCATAGAACCAGTGCAAAATGCGCTCATAGTCTGCTGGAGAGACTTCGTCTGATTTTTCTCCCCTGCCTGTGGGTACAAGGAAAAATACATGATATGCAGCTGCCCCGAGTTCCTTTGTAAGCTCAAAGGTCTTTGGGATTTCTTCAAGGTTACGTCTCGAAATCGTTGTATTGATCTGGAAAGGAAATTCAGCTTTCCGGAGGACTTCGATACCTGCAAGCGTCCGTTTAAAAGCCCCAGGCATGCCCCTAAAATTATCATGAGATTGCGCAGTCGCGCCGTCAATACTGATGCTTAGCCGCTGAACGCCTGCTTCTTTTAGTCTTTCAACAAGCTCAGGAGTTAGAAGAGTGCCGTTAGTTGCAAGCACTACCCTAAGTCCGGCATCTGTGCCGTAACGAGCAATCTCAAAGACGTCAGGTCTTATGAGAGGTTCGCCTCCGCTCAGGATAAGGATTGGCTTTCCAAGTGCTGCAATCTCGTCAATTAAATTTTTAGCTTCATCAGTTGTAAGCTCACCTGCCGGAACTGAGGAAGTAGAAGAGCCTCTGCAGTGTACGCATTTCAGGTTACAGCCTGCAGTCAGTTCCCATGCAATAAGCCTTGGTGCATTTGTCATAGCAATCATAAATTAACGATTTATAATAATGGAGTCAAAGTTTAATGAGATTTACAAATTAACTATAATTTGAAAGTTAAAATCCTAATCTAAGAACTGAATATGGGGGAAATTTAATTTATAGAGAATTAATAGAATTTAAACTTGAGAGGCATATTAAGTAGTGTTATGCTAAAAGCGAACCTTTTCTTCCTTTTCTATTATTTGTCAAGCTTTACTCTATATGTCAGATCTAAATAATTATCACTGTATGATTCGCGTAAAGCGGTTTAGAGTAAATCATATTAGTAAATGAATTTATTGGTTTTATATAAGGAAAAAGATATGGTTCCGTTGTAAAAAATCATAATGTAAAAATAAAAATTTAGTTTCACAGCAAAGAACATAAAAAAACAGAATATCAGGCTGTCTCAAAACTACTCTGAATTATACATTTTTAATTTCAGTGTTTCCTATGTTCAAAAAGTACGATCAAAAGCAGCAATTTTTACTTCCACTTAATCTGGAAGAGTTTGTTTCTGAATACCATATTTCGCGAGTAATAAATGAACTTTTCGATTTTGTTGAAAAAGTAAAATAAGGAATGAATTTTATAAAATATATATAGTAAAAACATCGGGCAAACAACTTAGCTTTATTTCTTAAGTTTTTTAGTTCCTTATCGTGCTCGAGATATTTGAAGAAATTAAAGATTACATCTTTTGATAAATTTGAGCATTTAAAAATTTTATTGCACTTTTGCTGCAACTTACCTTTCTAACGATTGTATGATTAATTAAAAGAATAATAACTCCTCTTACAGTATTCTAACCATGTTGTTAACTGTTATAGTGCTGTAATGGCTTTTACTACAAGGAACCCAAATATTAAGAAACCTATGCCGTATAATGCAGCTGTTTCTGTGGCTAGCTTTTCAGTATTCTCTTTTTTCAAGTTCATGTTTTTAGAGTTTGTTTTGCTCAACCTGTTTTTTAACCAGTTTAAAGCCAAAATAACTATTATCATCATCCCTATTATTTCGGGAATGAAAGTGTGTTTAGGAATAAAACCTTGCGAGAACTGTGGCATAAAGGATTCTTGAAGTAACATTAATAGAAATGCGAGTCCGTCAACAATTTGATCTTTTGGAAAACTCCATCCAAGGAGAGGCCAGAATAATGTTTGAGGAGTTGCCCACATCTGATCTTCCATAAGATGAAAAAAAGAACCTGAAGCAAGGGCAATTACTTTAATATCATTGTTTTTATCGTATAAATATAAACTTATAAGGAAGAGTATGAGAGAGAATACCAGCGTATGACTTATCATGCGTCCGTTTGAAATGGTAGAAGCAAAGACAATCATTCCTAACGGTTTGTCTATAAAATCAGGAAGGAGAGCTCCAACAGCAAGATACTTTGGGTCTATTATATTCTTTAATCGTGGTGCGAAATATGAAAATATGAAAAATATCCCAAGTGTAATACCGATATGTCCAAATAACAGCATAATAATACGAGCAATTCTTTCTTAAATATAAAAAATGATTGTCATTTAATGATCAATTGCAGTCAATTACCAGTGGAATTAACGAAAAATTTTGATGATTCCTTAAGATCTTAAATAGTATCAAATCTTTGCCCCTGCTGACAGCTTCGTTGGTATTAGCCCAATGGGAGCATCTCTGTCAGCAGGGGCAAAGTAGCCATTGTTATCTGATCGGATCTTCACGGAATAGTAAATATATAGAGTGAAGTGCTCTTAAGATACTAAATATTTCAAAAAAAGGCAGAGATTTTACTAAAACCTATGTAAAACTATAAATTAAAATCAGGATTTTTATCCCTATGTCAAGATGGTTCAGTGCATCAGCAGGCTATATACAGTAGAAAGAAAATCTACAAAACCTGAATTTTCTTTAAACATATTGAGCTTGTTTATCAATTTAATGATATTAAAATATTTAATAAAAACATAATTTCAAATATTATACAATTTTTTGAATAGATCATTTAATATAGAATTTGTTCTTATGAAAAGATAGAAAAGTAAGGTAAAAGAGAGGCGATAACTGCTAAAAATAATTAGAAGAGCTTAAAGCCCTTCTCATTTTATCATACTTGGGGGAGTATGGTATTTTATGGGGATGGGGTAATGAAATTGGGGGATAAGTACATTATTGATTTTAGCCCCTCTCTTAAACCGTTCAAACTCATAATACAATTAGAAACATAAATACTTTTTTATTTATTATTTTATATAGTAAATATACTTATAATTTAATATATACAGATTTTTTCTTTTTCCAGAATTTTCACCAAGGTTTTTACAGCTCCTAGCAATTCCTGAATAATATTTAGAAGAATTTCTTCTATAAGTTTTATAGAAAAAAAGGTCGTAATTAGATTGTTAAATAACCTCTTTTTGTAGGTCAGCAGGAAGCTTTGGGGGAAGCTTCCTGCAATTCAACTTTTCCTTTACAAACTGAATTTCTTTGATAAAAGACTTTCATAAATTTCAAAAAATATGTTTTTTACTCATGGAGCTCAACTAACAAAGTTTTTTACTTTACATTTTCAAGTATAGCTCATGGTAACCGAAGAAGACTTTAATTATTTGCTTTCTACATTAAAAGTGATTCTAAATTCAGTTCCCTGCTCTCGCTTAATTTCGATTTTTCCGTCCAGCTGGTCAACAAGGGTGAAAACTAACTGGAGTCCCAGGGATTCAATACTTGCTAAATCTATGTCTTCAGGAATTCCTTTTCCGTCATCTGAAATTGTTAGGCTGAAAAGGGGTTGATGAGTTCCATCCTTCTGTCCTTCCCGGGAAAGCTGGACTCGAACTTCTCCCTCTTCTCCTTCATTAAATGCGTGTTTGAGAGAATTGGAAACCAGTTCATTAACAATTATTCCTAACGGAACAGCAGTGTCCATATCAAAGAATGCGTTTTCTTCCAGATCCATGCACAGGTGGATATTTTTGCTGCTAAGACTGTAAGTCTTGAAAAGGTTTTCAGCTAACTTTGTAAGGTATGCCGAAAAGTCTAGTGTTTCAGTTCCTTCTCCTTTATAAAGCTCTTCATGGATGAGGGACATTGAGAGTAATCGGTTCTGGCTCTCCTTGAAAACATCGAGTATTTCTTTATCCCGAAACTTTTCAGCCTGGAGATCCAGCAGGGAAGAAATCACCTGCAAGTTGTTCTTAATTCTGTGATGGATTTCTTTTATCCGCATCCTATCAATATCAGCCAGGGCTTTTTCTGTCTTTTTTCTCTCAGTATTATCCAGAACAAAGGCTATACCTTCCCCGCATGCGTTATCGAAGGTAGATACCCCGAGGATTATAGGCACATTCGATCCATCTTTGCGGATGTATTCCTTCTCTAGGTATTCTTTCACTCCAGTAACTTTCCGTTCCGCATTGCATCGCTCGTCCTGGGGGCGGTACTCCGGGGGGGTCATCTTATGCCAGTTAATCCTACCAGCCTCCAAGTCCTTACGAGTGTAACCAACTATCTCCAAAAACTTGTTGTTGGCTTCAGTAATCGAGCCGTCCAGGTTAAAGTAAACCACTCCAAACAGCCCAGATTCATAAAAACGACGCAAACGAGCCTCACTTTCCCATAGGGCATCCTCCGCACGTTTACGTTCAGTAATATCTCTTACAATAGCTGAGAGAGCTACAAGCTCTCCG
>JAUPKV010000394.1 GCA_030837265.1 Methanobacteriota archaeon | reverse complement strand
TGTGCTCTTCCGATCTAGCCATTGATATTTATGACCACTGGACCCATGAAGAACTAAAGGAAACGTATCTAAAATATATTCCACAATTAGGAATTAAGTGAAAGATTTTACTCTATATATTTCATTGTGGCTAATTTTTTATTTGATTTTTATTAATAAATACAAGCAAGGAGGAAGATAGGAGATAATACGTGACAAGTACAGTTAATGGAATTGGAACTAAACTTTTTGGATCTAGACAATTGACATACGAAGATTATACTAAACATATGGATCACTTACAGTATGATTACAATGATGTGATTTATAAGATTGCTACTGAAGCATTTGTTTTTTTTTGGATCCCAATTATTCCACTTAATACGATTATTTATATCGACATAAAATCCGTTCGTTTCGATAAAAACGAAAGAACAAATTTATTAGACAGAATCAGATTCTACGAGACATTGGAGAATGATAAGGTTAGAACAGGCCGGTTGAAAAAAGGAGTTTTTAATACAAATATGTATCAAGTATGTTCTACTTATCACGTAAATTGGAGGCATGTAAAATCTAGTGTAACCTTTTATTTCTCACCTATTTTATTACCATTCCTGATACTGTATAATGTATTTGATATAATTCGGAATGCTATCCGTACAGAAACATTGTGAATTGAGTAATATGGGTTAAGGTGTTAAAATGGTGAAAAATTTCACTACAAGGTTAAAACATGCCCTACTCATGCCAATTATTACAATTATAATTGGAATAATAATATACATTCCACTTCAAGCATTTAATTCATTTTTAAATGTATTTGGATTAAGGTTAATTGGAGTCGGTGGGGGTTCTTTTTATAGTTCCATGGAATTATTTTTTTTAATCGGTGTTTTGTGGGGTTTTATAATCGTTCTATTTCCTAACTCCAACCTCTCACGGGGATTTCTTGAAGATGACGAAATATTTGAAGATGGCAAATATTCAAAGGTTCAAGAAAAGCATTCAAAACACCTCCAGTATATACAAGAAGAATCCCAAAAACAAGCAGATCATAATCAAAAAAAAGTTGATGCATTAAATTCTGATTGGATGAATGAATCACAAAGAAAAGAATTTGAAGCCTTAGCTAAAAATAAATAAAGGAAATATTTAGAATATATATTTAATTATTATGCCGTGACTGAGTTTAAATTTAATTCGTATTCTTAAAAACAATTTTATTCTTAGAAAAGGCCAAAAACTGGGTAACGCTGAGGGGGAGATTCGAACTCCCGTAGCACGTGAGCACTACCGGTTTTCAAGACCGGCGCCGTAGACCGCTGGGCTACCTCAGCAGGTTGGAAGAATAATTATTTACTACTTCGAAAAAGAATGGTGTTGATTGCTCTGACACTCACGAAGCGTATAAGAAAAACCGATTATGATATATAAAATTTGCGAAGAGAGGAAAATCCCTTCGCTTTTTTGTTTTTTGGAATTTTCGGTTTTCAGGTTTTTCAGTCAACTTCGGATGAGACCATTCTTTTGATTTTGAAGGTTATTCGGTTTTAGATTCGGGCTCGGGCTCGGGCTCGGATCCGGCTTCTGCTTCAGGTGCGGTTTCTGCTTCAGGTGCAGCTTCTGCTTCTGGCTCTTCTGTGAGTTCGACAGGAGGCAGAGCTTCGGATTCGGCGGTGAGTTTTTCAATGAACTGGATTTCCTTGAGGTCGGTGTACTTGAAGAGTTCGGTTGCTATCCTGTTCTTGGTCATGAGCCAGCGCTGGTTATAGGTCAGACTGGTAGGAGTATAGATCTTTGCGGTCTCGTCAAGGATTTCGATTTCAAGGTCTCTCATGCCGGTATAAAGGGCAAATAGGCCTTGAATTTTGTCGGTTTCGTCTTCAAGGAGCTTTTCAATGGTGTACTCGTAGATAACTGTCTTGCCCGCAAGAGGAGAATTAAAGTCCACAGTGACCCTGCGGCCTATAATCCGGCTGATAAAACCTTTCCTGCCGTCAATTTCAACATTCATACCCGGGTGGATGTTTCTCTCTTTAAATTTGGTAATTGAAACAGTTTCCACGAGTTTGAGGTCGGTCGGTCCGAAGGCCTTTTCGGGTGGAATTTCGACTCTACCGGTGTACCCTACTTCCTTTCCTTCAAGATCCTCGTCAAGGCCTGCAATAGTATGTCCTGCCCCGACAATAACAACGTCTCCTCCGTAAAGGCCGCGAGGGTTATAGATGTCTTCTTTTTTTGCAAGCTCTTCATTGGTTGTATCGAAAGCTTTGCCATCCTCGAGCAGACCTGTATAATTTAACTTTATAAAATCGCCTTTTTGGATTACCATAAATCTCAACTCTTCTCTTAAATCAACTAATCAATAAGCAAGAAAGTTTTCTTTCAATTTAAATTCCGATTTTTTCCGGACTTTTAGAGCAAATGTGTTTCACGCTATAGCACTCTGCCTTTAATAAGCTTTTTGGGGATCAACAGAGTTATGCGGGATTTGAAGGGAACATTAAAATTTCGAATCACATTTTACTATCGCTCGAATATTGCACTCTGAATAAGTAAAAACCATATTCTCCTGAAGAAATGAGGCTTTTTAAGGCTTTTTAGGCTTGTTAAGGCTTGTTAAGGCTTGTTTGTTTCTTAAATATCGAATCTTAAATACTAATTTATTTAGGAAGATGGCTATTGATAATCAATCACAGTGGAAATAAAGGGGTGATCTTCTAAAGTTGCCCCCGGATTTATTCTATAGTAAAAAACTCGATCAATCTTTATAACCGCTGAAAATGCTGGAAACATTGGAAACGCAGGGGGACTGTGCCCTTCTTCCTTTATTTCGGGTCTTCCGGGCTTTCTATTAAAAAATATTTGCAAAACAAGCTTAAAATGACATTACTAAAAAAAAATAATTGGATTGACTCTCAGTATTAAACTGAAAGTTACAAGAAAATTTATTTCGTTACAATTTTATTATCATGTATTTTTACATTTGTTTCTTTCGTGTGTACATGTGCGATAGCAGGGCCATGTAATTTATAGAAATAGTTACCATAGGCATCTATATTTTTGACAGTGTTTTCCAATTCCAGGCCCGCATATCCACCGCCAGATGTCGTGCAATAATTATTTGCAAACACTCCGTTCGTAACAGTGTCAAATCTGGTGGAGGAATTGATTCGGTTAGTAAATTTGCAGTTCTTAACTGTAATACTTTTTACTTTATAGGCATATACACAATCATGCCCGGGTTTGTACACTGTTACAGTATCTATAAGTATGTTGCTGCATTGTACAATCAGCATGGCATCGCTGCATCCGTTCTGAAAAGTAACATTCTTAATTGTTAAACCGTCACAGCCTCTTAAATGTGCCATAATATAATAAGTAGATCCGAGCTTGATTTTGGGATAATAATCACTTTGACTCCCATCAATAGTTAAGTTTCTTATTGTAACATTTTTTGCGGAATTGTTTTTAATCATAAACATAGCTTTTACATTTACATAACTGATCCCAGGCCCGCCCCAGGCTTTTAAACCTTTTGCAAGTTTAAGTGTCACACCGGGCCCACCCTCAAGGATGGCGTTGCTACCTAGCAAAATTGTATCGCTAATCATATACCTGAATGAACCTTTGAGTCTTACAATTGTACCGGGATTTTTTGCAGCAGCTGCAAGAGCTTGGTTAATCTGTATTTGATCGTCTTTCCCGTCACAGTTGTAATCTCCGCTTCCATCTCCGGCTACAGTTATAACTTTTACTTCATTTAATGTACTTGTTGCCGCTCCTGTAACTGACAGGAAAAAGAGAGTTACTATAAAAACAGTCATTATTTTAGTCATAGTTCGTCTCATGTAATTCCTCCATAGTATCCACTCAACCACAAATTGTCGAAGAAATCGGATATTAGAACCCAATTCTCACTGGTACTGAAAATATAACCTCCCGATAAAACTCCCGGTTTAACGGAGATATATTCTCATCTGATTGAGTGATTTTTAACTCATTTTTCAACGTACAGTCCAAACTAAAGAGTTTTGTCCGGACTTTTTTATACTCTTTACTTTTCCAGAATAAGATAGGCATGAATCAATGTATTTTCTTTTAATGTTTATAAAGCAATTAACTGACATTCAAGTCACATAAAAGTAACATTAAAGTAATATAACTGTGACATGAAAGTCATACTATCGTCAAATGTAGAAAGTATCAATCTGAAACCGAAAAATTGCCCCCCAATGCTCCTTAAAAAGTTTCAAGAGTATACTATAGAATTAGACGTTCTTTTATAAAGAATTTCTCCCAAATTAACTATAGTACGTTGATCATGAATCACAATGTACTTAATAAAGTCATAAAATAATATATTTTATTAAACTTGAAATTATATTTGAAAAAAAGACTATAATTAATAATGATGTGCTAAATTTTCTTTCCGTTATCGAAAAATTATTTCTTTTATTTATTTAAACGAGCCACAATGTATTTAAATTTACAATGTTAATAATGCTCAATTTAATAATGTAAACATCTTCTCATATTGGAAGCATCATTCATAGTGCTGAGTTCTCTTACATAGTGAATCACTGCATTATTCTGATTTACATGAAGCCTAAAGATACAGAGACCGAATTGAGTGCCAGCATTAAGGCAGAACTAATAAGCATAGGTAGCGTTCGGATAGATAAATCACTACTATCGGATGAGCATAAAATCACTGTTAATACCGGGCTTAAAGCGAGCAATTCCGCAATTTTCCTCCGATCAGGAAAAAGGCGGGTAAGACTTACAGTGAATGATCTTTCTCCTTTACGAATCGTGCCGGAAGGTGAACAGGTTGTGGTCCTTAAAAATGAAGACGAACTTTTCAGGGGCGTGCCTGAACATTCCCTCTGCCACTGCCCTGAGCAAGCCTATATAACAATTTCCGAAAAATGTGTATATGATTGCCAGTTCTGTCAATTGCCAAAGCTGCAGGGGGGAATAAAAAGCAGCGCTACAGTTCAGCAGATGGTTGCTGAAGCTTATACTACGGGGGATCTTAAGGCAATCTCTTTAACAAGCGGTGTTGCAGTTTCGCCCAAGAAAGAAGTTGAGAGAATGGCAAGCATCGTGAAGCAACTTACACGTAAATATGATCTTCCGATAGGTGTTTCCATATATCCTACAAAAGATTCGTCGGAAGAGCTCTACTCTGCAGGTGCATGTGAAGTAAAATATAATGTTGGGACTATGGACCCTGAGCTTTTTCGCAGCTTCTGTCCGCAACTCTCTCTTCACGAAGTTCTGGATGCACTTGAAAACGCAGTGAATATTTTTGGCAGAAATCGAGTCTCTTCTAATTTAATAATCGGTCTGGGAGAAAATGACGAAACAATCCGTAAAGGTGTCATGTATCTAACGGATAGATGCATAATCCCGATTCTGAGACCAAGACCAATATCTTCCTATTCGTCCGAAAGCGCTCTGGAAAAAGTAAATAGACCGAATGCTGCGCGACTTCTCCGATTGGGAATTATGCTGAGGAACATGCTTGACAGACAATCACTCTGTATAGACAAATCAAGAACTATGTGTCTTCTATGCACAGGATGTGACATAACGCCTCATATTGATGTCTGATACACAGCTCCTACTACTTCTCATCCCCAACAATCCAGAATTAACATCTCTTCCAGATGCTTTAAATCCGGCTTTTTTTAACCCCGCTCCCAGCTTTCGCCTGCGATACATATAGATTCCTGTTCCAACGATAATCAACAGGATAAGCAGGTACGGTAATACACTATTATTGTTTTTTACTCCGGATCCGCCTTCAATGTAATTCCCCATAAACTCAGATGTCTGAATTACTACATCTTTATCGACTATTATTCTTTGTCCTTTTGCATCCGTGTATTCAATCCGGAATTTCAGTGGTTTTGAGTTTGTTGAAACTGAGCTGGAGTTTTGGCTCGTATCGTTTGCTCCCTCAATACCGGTCGGTTCGAGGTTACCACCTGTAGCACTACCCGTTAAATTAAAAGAAACAATTGAATAGTCTCCTTTCTGGAGATTTCCGACAATAGTTGAAGGGCTACCCATTACCACATAACCCTTTTGTTCCGGAACAGAAGCTTTCACAGCATATGCCATGTTGTTGCCTATGTTTGCAACTGAGAACGAAGTCTGGCCCTGGCTGCTCTCTGAGAAGGAAACATCAAAATCAGTTGCTCCACCTACGAAAAGGCCGGCTGTGGTTTGAATGGTTTCGTTTCTGGATTCATAGTTTTCAAAATTAAGGTTTACGTCCAGAGTATATAGTCCAGGATTTGCGTTTACATCTGCCATTACAGAGTAATCTACGGTCACGGATTTATTAGGTTCAAGATGCTTTATATATTTGGTATTGTCCGAGTATACTGGAAGGATCACTCCTTTCGGATCTTTCCACGAAACAACCATATTTTTCAGCGGGGAATTTCCGGTATTTGTTATCATGAATTCGAGAGGCTCTTCTTTTCCTAGATCGATACTCGCCTTATTTATAGTTACTATCTGAGCGTACTCTTTACCTCGTACCTCAAGTTGAATAGATTTTGTAGTTGCAATCGTGTTTGAAGAAGATCCGCTTTCTTTGGCAGATGTAATGACATCGACATCATATGTGCCTTCAGCCGTGTTTGCATCTGTCATAAGTCTGAACTTAAGGACGGCGGCATCGTTCTTATCTTGCCGAGCATTTAAGTAGGAAATACTTTGTTCAAGGGCTTCTCCGGAAGTCTGGCTGAAGGGATATTTCGGATTTAATTTGACAGAAATATCATTCAGATTGTTACTCCCGATATTTTGCACACTTAGAGTAAGTTCGACCGGTTCTCCAGGACGGGCCGCATCAGGATTCTGATTAGTCAGGTTAACCTGCACGGAAGTGGAATCCATAAAGTTGCTTTCACCTAGAGCGGTTCCAACCCCCAAACATATTAATATCGTAGACAGCACAAAAAATGCTAGAAAAGTGAATTTTTTCATGTTATACCCCCGACCCGTTTTTCTTGTTTTTCGATTTTCTCTATCTCACCATCTTTTAGGTATACGATTCTTGTTGCATATTTTATGATTTCCAGGTCATGAGTTACAATGATAATTGTCTTGCCTTCCTTTTCATGCAATTTGTCCAGGAATTCAAGGATATAACCCCCGGTCTTACTATCCAGATTTCCTGTAGGTTCATCTGCCAGGATTATTGGAGGGTTCACAGCGAGCGAACGCGCTATTGCAACTCTTTGTCTCTGTCCTCCTGAGAGTTGCGAAGGTAGGTTTTGTTTTTTGTCCGAGAGTCCGACAATCTCAAGTAAAAAATCAACTTTTTTCCGAGCTTTTCGCGAATCTTCTTCCTGGAGTTCCATTGGTAGAAGCACATTTTCCTGAGTGCTCAATGTAGGAATGAGATTGAAACTCTGAAAGATGAATCCAATCATCTGCCCCCTGATCCGAGCAAGCTCCGACTCTTCGAGCCCCGAAATATCCTTTGAATTCAGAAAAACCATGCCGTTTGTAGGCAGGTCAAGGCAACCGATAAGGCTCATCAACGTACTTTTTCCACTCCCGCTTGGACCCGCGACTACAAGGAACTCTCCCTCATAAATTTCCAGGTTTACCCCTTTGAGGGCAGCAAAATCAACGTCTCCCATCTGGTAAATTTTCCAGACATTGTTCAACCTGATAATCGGGGCCTCTTCTTGAAAGCCTTTTACTGCATCGTGAAAGCCTTTTATTGCATCGGAACTCTTAATTTTATCACCAAACAAATCGAGATACAGATTATTTTTTAAATCCGGATTATGTCTTTGATCCTTCGATTCATTTCCTTTGGAATCGTAGTCTGATCCACTGTACCGAAAGAATTCATCACTTTGTACTACCAATGAAATATTACCCAGAATATATAATATCCAGAGAAAGATAAATAAGAAACAATATGAGTTTGGAACGGTTTCAATTTTATAATATATACAAAAAATAAACCTATTCAGCCCTTATCCCCCAGGTAACTGTTAAAAACTTTCTCCAAAAGATAATAGGGCATAAATTAAAATGGACTTTTCTACAACAATTAGTAAAAGGTTGAAATTTTAAATCACATACTATCAAATTTAGTTAAAAAATAATTGCAAAAAGGGGGATGTGGCTATTAACTCAAATATTCTGCCTTTGGATCGCCTTCCGATTGTTGAAGTTTCCAATGTTCGAAAAAGTTACCTGCTTGGAAACCATGAGGTTCCTGTTCTCTCAGGTATTAACCTTAAAATTGAAAAAGGAGAATTTGTGGCTATCATGGGCCCATCGGGCTCCGGAAAAAGCACTCTTATGAATATAATAGGCTGTCTTGATAGACCTTCAGAAGGGCATGTATTTATAAATGGGACAGATCTACAAGGAATGTCTGATGAAGAACTTGCTCGTTTGCGGGGACATGAAATCGGTTTTGTTTTTCAGACTTTTAATCTTATTCCGCGTTTGACTGCTTTTGAAAACGTATTACTGCCTACTTTTGTTAACTCACAAAACACTGGCAATCCGAAAAAGCGTGCAGAGGATCTTCTTAATATTATGGGACTGCATGAGCGTATGGGTCACAAACCTGGAGAATTATCTGGCGGTCAGGCCCAAAGGGTCTCAATAGCACGGGCACTTATCAATAATCCTGCAATTCTACTTGCAGATGAGCCAACCGGAAACCTTGACTCAAGAACAGGAGACGAGATTCTGCGTATATTCATTAATTTGAAAACGGAAGGAAGAACAGTAGTAATTGTTACACATGACACAGAGATTGCGAAATATGCTGACAGGGTCATTCTGGTAAAAGATGGAATAATTCAAAACAATTAGAAGGTGGTCATATGGGAGTGATTAAAAAGAACATTATAGTAACCTTATTTTCTTTACTTTTAGTTTCCCTGGCTTTTACAGTTCCTGCTTCTGCAGCTACCGGAAGTGCCAACCTCAAAGTAACCATAATCGAAACAAATCCCTATCCCGCAAAGATAGGAGAGTATCTGAACCTCGCACTACAGGTTGAAAATGTAGGGGGTGATAAGGCTTCTGATGTTGATATTGCTCTAGTGCCCGAATATCCATTTTCTCTCGATTCCGAGGCAAATGCTGTGAAAAATATAGGAGCTCTTAATCCTGGAAGCACAGCATCGAAAGAATTCTCCCTTTACATAGACAAAAATGCCCAGAAAGGAATACGCTCCCTTTCTGTCAGGACAAGACCAGGTAAAGACGGTCCATGGATCGAGAAAAAATTTGACATAAGGATAGGTACTGAGACCTTTAATAGCAAAGGTACAGTCGAACTTAAAGAACTTGTTTCAGACCCTAAGGTTTTCATGCTAGGAGACCGGGGCACTATCACAGTAACTCTGACCAATACTGCAACTACTCCTACAATCACTATTGATGGAGTAACCTACGATACTAACGCCAGGGTTCAATCCGCTGCTTTGAAATCTCTTTCCGATGGAATTGTAGTCCTGGACTCTCCTTATCAAGAGATGGGCATTTTAAGTCCTGGAGACAGTATCAAACTAACCTATAATGTTAAAGTTGCAGAGAATGCAGCAGAGGGGACTCATAACCTTGAGCTTGCAATTGAGGGGAATTCCTTTGATTACAATAGCCGGAGCAACATTCCTCTTAAGGTCGACTCTTCAAACATAAAAGTAATTCCTTCGAAAGCAATTCAAATGGTCGATGGAAGAGCTAAAGTTGAATTTGATGTAGCTAACACCCACCCCAATGAATTTAGCTCGGTAAGCATAAAACCCGAAGCTAAAGGAGTGAGGTTTTACCCTGCAGAGTATTTCATAGGGCCAATGAATTCGGATGAGCTGTTTACCATAGACTTCGACGCAGTAACTGACGGTTCTTCAGGTATGGATATTGGAACCCTGGGAAAGACAAACATGAGCCTAACTGCCAACTATAATAACGGAATCAACAGGCATTCAAATACTGTCGGAAACCTGAACCTTACAAATGCTTCCGAACCCACCGGCTCGGACTCAAGTGCATTAATCACCGGCGTATTTATAGTAATTTTGATTCCAGCTGCTTTCCTGTATTACAGGAAAAAGAAGCACCTGCCGGGATTGAAGCAAATAATTGGAGCAAAAATTAGCTAAGATCATATTTGCGGGGGAAAACATGATCAGATTTAAGCAGGCAGCCCATATTGCCTCTGGGAGTATAGGGAGTGCTAAGCTCAGGTCTGTACTCACAACACTGGGAATAGTAATTGGCATAGCTGCGGTAGTTATTAACGCATCTCTCGGTGCCAGTTTCAATCAGTTTTTTACTGATGAGATCTCTTCTGTAGGCTCTAATTTCATTATTGCATACAGTAAGCAGCCAAACTTGTTCTTTGAGAACGAATATAATATTATGAAGAATGCACCGGGAATCATCGGTGTGTCTCCCAGAAAATCAGTGAGTGGAGAACTTACTTATCTTTCGGAAACTAAGAACGTAAACATCGCAGGAGTTAACAAAGACTTCAAGGATATTCAGGGATTGCAAATGGAAGAGGGCAGTTTTCTGACAGATAAAGACAGCAATGTTGCTGTTCTTGGATATGACCTCGCGAAAGATAAGTTCGGAAAGAACATTTCATATAGAAGCACCATCGAAATCGCTTTCAGGCAAGAAAACGGCACTCTTTCAAAGAAATATTTTAAAGTAAAAGGGATTCTGCAAAACTCCAGACCAAGCGTTGTGAGTGAAGACAGTGACTATGACCTGACGGTTTTTATCCCAATTTCTACCATGAATGAGATGACCGGGAAAAATGATTTTGGTGCCTTTCTTGCAATGGCAAACAGTCCCGGAAAAGTCCGTGATATTGCTGCAGAAGTGGATAGCCGATTCGCAAGGAATTTCGGTATTCCGGAGAGAAAAATTGAAGATGAGGATTCCAAACCCTACACTATCTTCAATCAAGCAGATGTCCTTGAACAAACCGGGAAATTAGGCGACGCTCTAAATTCTTTTTTGCTCGTGCTGGCCTTAATTTCTTTGTTTGTGGGCTCAATCGGGATTATGAATATAATGCTCGTAACAGTTACGGAACGTACCAGAGAAATTGGGATAATGAAATCCGTAGGGTATAGTAATTCTAACGTGCTTTCTCTCTTTTTGCTGGAGGCAATAATGGTCAGTCTATTTGGGGGACTCATAGGTACTACAATCGGCGGCATCGGAGCTTACATTATAGAAAGTGCGCTTTCACTACCGCCTGTCTTTCCTTTGAAACTGATCATTATCGGAATTCTGGTTTCGGTTGCAGTGGGAATGGCTGCCGGCATATATCCGGCAAGAAAAGCTGCACTTATGAATCCAGTGGATGCTTTAAGATATGAATAGAATAATCATCTGCTGACGAAAACCTGCTTGAAAAGCAGGACTTTTATAGATTTTTCTTAGATCTACTTTTTAATTTTTTACTTCTTCTTTCTTTTTCGATTAACTGGTTGAAAATATCGCTAATAGCAACTTGTAAGTAATGTTTCAGAGCAGTGTCAAACATTATATGATGAAAAACCACACCCTCTGCAACTTTTGAAGATAACAGATCATTCGACTGCCATATTTAAAAATAGAAGTCAGGATATACTATTAAAGTCCTATTGTCGTATTCACTGAGATAATTGATCAATCCTTTTTGATCAATCCTTTGAAAAACAGAGGAGTAAACATGGTGACAAAGAATCCTATTGAGGAGGGTTCCATTCCCAGGAGCTCACTTTCTGAAGCAGAACCCTTTAAAGCCGAACTCTGCGGTGCCAGGTATCTGGATGATCAAAAGAGAGAGCATACAAAGGGAGTACCTGTAATTGAGGTTGTTAATGTCAAAAAGAGTTATATACTTGGAGAGATAGAGGTTCCGATTCTTCATGATATTAATTTGGAAGTTTATGAAGGGGAATTTCTTGCCATAATGGGGCCTTCCGGTTCGGGAAAAAGTACACTGATGAATCTCATAGGTTTTCTCGATAGGCCTACGGAAGGGAGAATTATTATTAAAGGCTCTGATATCAATACATTGTCTGACAAGGAAGTCGCCCGACTCAGGGGACTAGAAATCGGTTTCGTTTTCCAGGTTTTCAACCTGATCCCCCGACTCACAGCTCTTGAGAATGTAGAATTACCCACATATGCTAACTCAAGAAGTGGCGTTGATACTCGCAAAAAGGCAAAAGACCTTCTTAGAATGGTAGGGCTGGAAGAACGGATGCACCACAAGCCAGGTGAGCTTTCAGGCGGGCAATCTCAGAGAGTTGCTATCGCAAGAGCTC
>JAUPKV010000393.1 GCA_030837265.1 Methanobacteriota archaeon | reverse complement strand
AAAGGCGCTGCCTTGCGTAAATCAATTTCAGGTCTGTGGAATCAAAGTGTTCGATAATAAAACTAACCATATCTTCAGACCAGATAGACTCGTTTGCCCTTCTATCTTCAAGGTCAATCATATGCTCTATTTTTACATCACATACACCCCTGAAAACTACAACCGAGTCATCCTGAACTCCAAAATTGTTGTAGGCCCAAAGAGAAGAAATCTGGCTCCCGTCATAGTCCAGTTTATCAGGTAAGATGATGCATTTCATAAAATTCGCTCCTACGTTTCCCATTCTGTTTATTTATTGGGTCAGATTCCTAACCTTACAAGGAGAGGATCTTTCACATCTGCATTTTGAAAAGCCCGCATTCTGCGTCTGCAGCTTTCGCATTTTCCGCAAGGAATCTCTTCACCGTGATAGCAGCTCCAGCTATATTCAAGGGGTGCCTTTTCTTCGAGAGCCTTTTTGACAATTTCCGTTTTCCCAAGTTCGATAAGAGGAGCGAGTATCTTTACTCCGTTCTGAGTCGAGTAGGTAAAAGCGTTGTCCATCGCCTTCACATAGGCAAGGGAATTGTCAGGGAAAGTTGCGGCTTCTTCTCCATTGAAACCGACTACGAGGTAATCACATTCCCTGCTTTCGGCAAAAGCTCCTGCGATATTGAGCATTACACCATTTCGATTGGGAACCCAGACAGCCTTAGCTGAGTCCTGTGTTATTTCTGCAGGGGCTGTTTCATCAATATCTTCAAAAGATAGGGAAGGAACCTCTGCATTTCTATTTACCAGAGATGTGGATGTTATTTCCGAAAGCCAGTTAAGAGTGATGACCCTATGCTCAATGCCGAAGTACTCGCATACCTGTTTAGAGTATTCGATTTCCCTCATTCCAGCTCTTTGCCCGTAATCGAAAGTAATAGCCATCTCAATATCAAAGCTTTTAGCTGCTATTGTAAGCGCTGCAACCGAATCAAGACCGCTGCTCAGGAGGGTTATAGCTTTCATTTCAGTCACTGATTAATATAATTAACTGCTGCTTAATTTTAAAGAAAGATTTATAATATATTCTCAGGAGATTCTTGGGAGATTCTTGAGAGATTCTCCCGGGATTCTCTTGATAATACAATACATATATTTAAAAGTAATTATCCCTCAGGGATACATAATATTACGTAAAATAGTTTATATTACGCACTATAGTTTGCACAGTTTACTTTAGCGAATTTTCTTTCAGGAAAGCCTGAATATATACGGATGGGAATCTAATATACAAGAGGTCTTAAGACGAGGTGGGATTACTTGATCGGAATTATTTCAGACTCACATGATAACATGAATGCTATAAGGAAAGCTGTGGAATTTTTCAATAAAAATGACGTAAAAGCAGTGCTGCATGCAGGAGATATCATTTCCCCTTTTACTGCAAAGGCCTTTAAGGAGCTGAACTCAAAACTTTACTTTGTATTCGGAAATAATGATGGGGATAAACTAATGCTAACAAAGCGTTTTGAGGAAATCGGAGCTACTTCTTGCGGGGAATTCGGAGATCTGACAATTGACAGTTTGCATATCGCCCTGCTGCATGGAACAAACGAAGCAATGGTTAAAGCTGTCGCAAAATCAGGGGATTTTGACATCGTAATTCGCGGCCACACGCATGATCCGGGAGTCAAAAATGTAAAGGGGACGCTTGTAATCAATCCGGGAGAATGTGCAGGAGTGCTTACCGGAAGATCGACTGTTGCACTTCTCGAGATCTCAAACCTGAATGTTGAAATCACGGAACTTAACTGAGCTGATTACTCAAATAATTTCTAACTTTTTTTACTTCAGTGACCCCTTCTGAGAATTGCTGCCAGTTCTTCTGCATGGGGCATTCTGTCTTTGATTTTTGTGCATACTTTGTCGATATCATATTCACGCCGAATGATTTCTGTTTTCCCGCATTCGGTGTCAATTACGGCACAGCTTGCCCTGTTGTCCCCATCTCTGGGCTGTCCTACTGAACCCGGATTTATTATTACCAGGTTTCCAAGCTTTCTGTTCATGGGAATATGAGAGTGCCCGACAAG
Organism: Methanobacteriota archaeon; assembly: GCA_030837265.1. The sequence continues at coordinate 1,982 of JAUPKV010000393.1, read as the reverse complement.
CAGAAATTCAGCTTCGACTGGCTCCATTGCCTCCTTTATCATAACCTGAATTTCTTCATCCGACGTTTCGGGCTTTATATATTCGAACATGGAGCGGGGACTTGCATGTGTCATATAGAGCTTTATTCCTTCGATCTCTTCTTTGATCAGTAGAGGAAGTTTCTGCAGATATTCAATTTCAGCCCGGTCAAGGATTTTCCAGGTATATTCCCTGGTCGCAATCGAGAGATGCTTATACCTGTACCCGCACTGGCAGTCCACCTTAAAAGCGACAGCGTTGTCATGGTTTCCCCTTATGGTTGAGATCTCTCTTGCGCGAAGGACATCAATGCACCTGTCCGGGTCCGGCCCGTAATCTACAATATCCCCCAGGCAAATAACCATATCGTGAGGGACTTTTAGAACTGACTGAAGAGCCTCGTAGTTTCCATGGATATCTGAAATCAGCAGGATTCTCATGGTCTTCTCTCCTTTTAAAAGAAGATCTCTTTCTGAACACGATTAGTAAACATGTTCTTATTGGATGTAATGGGAAAGCTTTTGGAATATTTATTGTCTTGGTAGTAACAAAAACGTTTTTTGGAAAATAAGCAACTATTCAACTTCTCTAAATTAGCGTTCATGTCCACAGACCTCCCAGAGTAAATTTGATTTAAATCTTCTGACAAAGCCCAATCGGAATATGGAATTCCTCGGGAGTTTCATTGAGTGTTACTGCAGGAGGTATGTGGACATGAACCTTAGCAAAGATATCACATCCATACATGAATACTCTATTTGATAAAGTATATTAATATCCAAAAACTTTTGGATCAGATAAAACAGTTATATCGATTACAAAAACTTGTCTGATAAATACAAAAAGGTATGATGAGGGACTTGTAAAATACATAAGAGGATAACCCTCTCTATTTTAAATAAAATTAGGTGAGTGAATGAGAATAAAAAGATTGTTACTAATTTCTATCCTAATTGTTATTCTCATCGTAGGTATATTTGTTCATGCTATACATATGGATGATCATGATTGGAGGGAAAACGGTCTAAGATACGGATGCCTTTATAGTGTTAGTGTGACAGGTCTTTCCGGAAGAGAAGCACAGGGAACGACAGTAATAATGGTTCCTATCCCCGCTTCCAAGGAAGGCAAATTTTTCACTCCCCCTGCCCAAAAGGATCCCTATTTTACCCAGAAGCTACTGCATGAGGTTCTTAACTGGCCAGAAGAAACCCGAAAGGGTCCCAATTTTAAAAATGTGACTGAAACTTTTAATAAAAAGACTGGAGTAAACTGGACGTCTTTTATCGCAGAAACCGAGAAAGGACATATGCTCGGATTCAGAACAAACGAAACCAAGCTTGAAGATATTTATTTTAGTGCTGACATTGTTGCAGATTATTTTGATGTTTTCGATCCCATAAATAAAGGAAGCCCAATATTATACCCAGTTGAAAACGTTTCTAATATCTCTGTAGTTCCTTATGGAAGCTATACAAAGTACGCCTCAAATCCGACATATGATAGCTACGTATACTTAAGCAATAATTTAAAAGGAGGAGAAATATCTTTCGATGTCTATCTGGATGCACATAACGATGGAACGGAGTGGTCTGAAAAATACAGAGGTACCTATAGGAACGAAATAGTAGCAAACGTTAATGATACAGGCTCTGTAAAGGCTAGGGCTATTTTGGGACAAATTATACCAAATGGACCAGATGCAAACCACACCTTGTGGGACAATCGATACGGTCCAGTTGATTATGTTAATGAAACTGATTCTATCAAAAATGAAACATCTGGTAATCTGACTACTAAGACTTCACTCAATAAATCCTCACTCCCCTAAATTAAACCTTTTTTTCTTTGATGTCTGGGGCTTAATCAAATTTTGTAAACACGTTTTTATTACTAGGGAGCGCGGAGGGTCACGAATATCCCGACTTTCAAGTCAGGGATGAAGTGAACCCTCGATGGCTAG
>JAUPKV010000392.1 GCA_030837265.1 Methanobacteriota archaeon | reverse complement strand
GCTTTTATGTACCTTGCAGCCATGCAAAAACCGGATTTTCATACAATTTGCCGATTCCGCTCGGCTCATCTTGATTCTATTAAGGAAATATTTTCACAAATTGTCACACTTTGCAAAGGAATGGGTTTGATTGGTTCAAGCATTTCAATTGATGGAACTAAAGTTAAGGCAAGTGCTTCTCCAAGACAAAGTAAAAGCTCTGATGCTATCGAAAAAGAGATTGACAAAATACTCAGGGAAAGCATTGAGGCAGACGAACATGAAGACGAAATTTATGGTGATTCGACACCATACAAGATGCCAAAAGAACTGGTTGACAAGAATTACAGATTAGAAAAAATTAAGGCCGCTAAGAAAAAGATGGATGAAGAGAAACTTAAAAAAGTTAACATCACAGATCCAGATGCTAAAATCATGAAGCATAAGGATGGAAGCCTTAAACCTTCATATAATTGTCAGGTTGCTGTTGATGAAAAGGAACAGATAATCGTTGCAGCAGATCTTGTCGACGAAGAAAATGACTTGCATCAGATTGAACCAATGATAGAAAATGTAAAGGAAACATTGGGGTATAAACCGACAATAGTACTGGCGGATGCGGGTTACTTCTCGTATGATAACGTGCATTTTTTACTTGATGAGGAAATCGATGCTTATATTCCTGACAACTTTTATGAAGTAGAGAAAAGAGGAAAAACGAAGAAATTCAGGAAATTACTTTTCACCTATGATGAGATGAAAGACTGTTATTATTGCCCTGCTGCGTTTGAAATTCCGTTTACAAGAATTCAAAAAAGGGAAAATGAGCCTGATTTACGGTACTATGTTTGCAAGTACTGCTCTCTATGTGTGCTAAAAAATGCATGTACTGATAGTAAAAATAGGACCGTAACAAGAGACCCTAGAGAACATTTAATGGAAGATATGAGGGCTAAACTGAATACAGAAGAAGGAACGGAACAGTATAAGAAAAGAATGTGTACCGTAGAACCTGTGTTTGGTCAAATGAAGCAGGATAGAGGATTTAGGGAATTTCTTTTGAGAGGAAAAAGAAAGACAAAAATTGAATTCCTTGTGATGTGTACCGTGCATAATATAAAGAAAATTGCAGATTTCATGAAGAGAAAAGGTAAAAGCCTGAACGAAATTCTGAATGTGATAGCTGGGGGAGGAAGTCAGGGCTGGAATGAAAGGGGAATTTTAGCGAGAGTAGCAAATATATTATGTTGATAAATTATAATGGATGAATTCCTGTCAAAATGAAAGAAATATTGAAATGAGGTACTACCCAATTGTAGAATTCAAAATGGTTTTGATACAACCTGCATCGTTCACTTTTAGGAATTCTCTTGCAGTCTCCAAACCCAGTAGAAGTCCCGAGCAGAGTACAAATAAAATAATCACTATCATGCTCACTGAAATCCAGTGATGGCCTGTAAATGAAGCCAATAATTGTCTAAAATCTTTTGATAAATCGTGAGCTATGATGATGCCGCCGGTTAAGAATATGGTAATTGTTGCTGATGCAATGGAAGCTGCTGATTCCTTCATTTCAGGCCTCCATCCCTGTGTGTCCAGCATTGGATATGATCGCTCCCATCAGGAACATGAGTAGCACTATAAAGAGCGCCAAGCAGGCAGTCATTGTTAGGGCGCGCCTGAACTTATCATCACCCAGAAAAGTATCCCTGTCGAGAGTAGATAGAGTAATGGACAGAGCAAAAGCAATTATGGGAAGAAAGACGAAGATGTGCTCTTTTGTCTCCATTACAACCTCGTGTGCCCATGGATGCGATCCTACCAGGATTACGGGTTTTACCTGAGAGCCATAGACCGTTAAATAGTTATAGCCCCCTACAATCCAGCACCCTGCGGTTATCATGAAAGCTGCCAGATAACTTGCTATCCTGGCTCTAGCGAGTGATATGCCCGTTGGATATAGCGTTTCTATAATAATCCAGACTAGAACAAGGGCAGATAAGCCTCCAGATATAGAATGGAAGAGGACAGAACTCTTCGTTCCCCCGATTACGCCATTATGTAGGCCCCAAACGGCATCGATTATTATAACTGGTGCCAGAGCATATCCCACTATTTTGTGCAATCCTCTGTACCTGGCTCGATTCTTTAAAACTAGGCTTAGGAAAAGCTGAAGAAACACAATTAGAAGAATGACTAACCCTAGCTTTCCGTGAACAGATGATAATATGGACTCTCCATGCTGTAGCTTTATCCACAAACCATAGATGAACGATCCCAGAATGAAGGTTCCAAAATAAATACCACTTCTTTTATGAAGCCTGAAAACATTTCCTGAGCTTTTCTTTATTCTTCCCTTGAGCATGGCCCCGGTTGTGATAACATATATCATTAGCATCAAACTGACAATAGCAATTAAAGCATGGCCTACCCATCTTTCGTATGCCAGAGCAATGCCGCCGATTGCCAGAAGCAAAGCTAAACCTATGTATATATCCGAAATCGCTGGTCTTCGGTTTGATTCCTCAGAGATTTAGGCCCCCTCCATTGTCCCCTATCAAATGCAAAAAATAAGAAACATATAGCTGTTTTCCTTATGAAATATTTAAATATTCATTGTTTAAAGTTGGAACATGACATCGTTTTGTATCGTGCCTAAAATTTCTAGCTTATTTTTTCAAAGTTCCAACAACAGGAAAACCCTTTATGATTTCAGGCCTATGTGGTGCCTTATTAATTTCTTCAGTGAGATCCTTCCCTGCATTATGCCCCTTATGTATGCCACCTTTCCAAGAATAACTATTAGATACATCATAGACCTTGCCTTGATAGGCAACATATGTAGTCTTCCCATTTTTACCGTTATACTCTGCAAGTTCTTCAAGTGTATATTCTTTTGTTTTCGGTATCTCTGTCACATTCTGCATTTCAGTTGTCTCTTCTCCAGCTGGAGTTACAACCTGTTTTGGAGTTCCTGTTTGAGTTCCCGGTTTATTTCCCATACATCCTATTGCGAGGAATAAGCCTAACAACACTATCATTATAATCAGTGTTTTTCTCATTATTTCCCCTATAAAATATAAGTTGCTTTATAATTTAGGTTTTGTCCTTTTTTTAAAATCATTTCTTTTTCTCAAATATTAATTGAGCTTATCCCAAAACCATTTTTATCTTCACATCAATAAGAATCTAAAACGATTTTTGTGATCAAATATGCAAAGAGCGGGACTGCTATAGCTTTGCTATGAAGCTCATGGCAGGAGAAACCACTTTAGATAGATGTCAATTGCTTAGAGAGCCAAGATATACAGTTAATCAGGGACATCTGTAGGTTTGACTCTTTAATCTGAGCTATTGCAGTGGTGGGCTTCGAGGTTCATTTGTACGAGAAATATATCTAATTTCAGCCCTGGAAAAGTATATATACCTTCTTAAACCAGAGATAAATCAATGATTATTGATATGAATGATGAAGAAAGTATACAGCTTTTCAAAGCTTTAAGCGAAGATACAAGGTATATGATTATCAAGGCCCTTCTTGAAGCTGAAAGTGAATGCAAAGAGGGGAAATATGGCCACAGGGGGGAATTATGTGCCTGTGAGATTCCGGAAATAATTGGTAAGACTCAGTCAAATACTTCTATGCACCTGGCAAAATTACAAGATTGGGGGATAGTTAAAGTAAGAAAAGAGGGAAATATGAGGCTTTATTCAATAGAAAATGACAGAATCAGGAAGATTCTGGAAGTTCTTAATGAATAATTTGATGATCTCGCTCCTCTAGTTAAAATACGCTTTTTTCCAGTCTGGTTTATTTAAGGTTGGTAATGAGGAGAATCTCTTAAAGTTTTTTTATGTTTAGAAGTAATAATGCTTCCCCAATTAAATAGAACCGGATTCAACCTTTATCGTTAACCTTATATCCCATACAGCCAATATCAATATATATTGATATATTGAATAACAACTGTTATCCAAAGTAGTGAAAGTGCATGTTATGCATAACTCTGGGTGAAAAAACATCAATAGAGGTTCTAAAATGGTTGACTTGTTCTATCCTCTTCAATGGGTTGCTGACAAACTGACATATGAGGTGTTTGGAATAGCACCTGAAACACGCCTTGGAGCAAGCGTCAACTTCGTCGTCTATGATGTGATGAAAATCTTCATCCTGTTAGCCTTCATGATCTTTGTCGTTTCCTATATTAGGGCCTCTATAACCCCCGAAAAAACCAGGCGAGTGCTTGGAGGGAAAAAAGGACTTCACTACCATCTATTGGCCTCACTGATAGGAATAGTCACCCCTTTTTGTTCTTGTTCGTCCGTTCCAATCTTCATAGGCTTCGTGGAAGCTGGAGTTCCTCTAGGAGTGACTTTCTCCTTTTTAATTACATCCCCCCTGGTAAACGAAGCAGCAGTTGCTGCTCTATGGGCTACAATTGGTTTTAAAGCAACTTTGATTTATGTAATCTCAGGCACTTTGCTTGGCGTTTTTGGTGGATATATTATAGGTCTCCTAAAAATGGAAAAATACGTAGCTGATTTCGTTTATAAGATTAAAGTAGGCGATCAGATCAAAAAGCCTGAAGACCTAAACATAAAGGAACGAGCTGCTAACGCTTATGACAGCGTTAAAGATATCGTGGGAAAAGTCTGGATCTATGTGATAATTGGAGTCACTTTAGGAGGCATCTTCCATGGATATGCACCCGAAGGTATCCTGGCAAAATATGCGGGTAAAGACAACCCATTAGCCGTTCCAATTGCAGTTCTTATAGGGGTGCCCCTCTACTCTAACGTTATGGCCATGATTCCTGTTGTAGAAAGCTTGATTGGAAAAGGGCTTCCAGTAGGGACTGCTCTAGCTTTTCTCATGGCAGTTAATGCAATTTCCCTTCCAGAAATAATAATCCTGAAAAAGGTACTTAAAAACGAGCTCATAGGAGCTTTTGTACTAATCGTTACACTATCAATAATCTTTACTGGATATCTTTTCAACATGATTCTGTAAAAGTAAACACCAGGATATCATGAATTTGAAAAAGTGTAAGAATAATAAAAAGTGTAAGAATAATAGAAACCTAATACAGAGAAAGGACAAGAATTAAAGAAGAATACGAGGTTAAAATATGAAAATAGAAATTCTTGGAACAGGTTGCTCAAAATGCAACAAGACAAAGGAAGTTGTAGAAAAAGTATTGAAAAATACTGGTGTTAAAGCCGAAGTCGTTAAAGTAGAGGATATTGAGACGATAATGAAATATGGAGTTATGATTACCCCTGCCGTTGTGATTGACGGCGACGTAAAAATTGTGGGTAAGGTTCCTGACGAAAAAGAAATAAGAAAATGGATCACTGAATAAGGGAAGAACAATTATCTTCAAGCATATAAACAGTATTAAAAAATAAATTACCGAGGAGAGAATAATAATGGCAGAAGACGCAAAATGCAATTGTTGTGGCTCAAATAATGCAATCTTTCCATGTGTTGGGGCTTCAAATGTAGGACAGCTCTCTAACAAAATCGCAATTGAACTCGATAAAAGGGGCATTGGAAACCTTATGTGCACTGTCGGGATCGGAGCCCAAGCTTCCGGACTTATGAAATCTGCCGAAGCTTCCGACAGGATAATTGCAATTGATGGCTGCCCTGTGAACTGCGCGAGCAAAACTCTCGAACTTGCAGGCTTCAAAGTAGACAGTCACATTATCATCTCCGAATTAGGGATTAAAAAGACAAAAGATAAAGACCTCAAGGAAAACGAAGTTTCCGAAGTTCTTGAGAAAACACTTGAAATCCTGAAGTCGCAGTAATCCCGGACTCAACCAACTTTTAGATATTATCTCTTCCAAAAACCTTTGATTCAAGGAAGTGATAAAATAGTAATGCCTGAAGGATTTGCTTCAGGCAGATCTTTCCCTCATCCCGACTCCCATAACCAGAAGGCTTGTTTCCATTGGAGGATGGTTCCAGCCATCAGGAGAGATCGTCTTTTTCTCAATTGAGGTCTCAACCTGATTTCCGCTAAGGCCGCAATCATTCATGTAATCCTCAACAAGCTTTTTCCCAAATTCAATTGCTGCAGCCAGGGCCTCTGTATAAACATCAAATCTTAGTCTGCTACCGGGAGCAAAAACCAGGAAATCATTGTCAGGAGACATTAGGCTTGCTGGACGTATCAGGATTTCCACTCTTTTAATCCCTCTCCCTACCAGGGCACCGACAGCGTTTCCTACTTCTGCATGTTCGGGAACAAGGATCTCGGCATCAACAAAACTCTCAAGTTCTTTCCTGTGCGCTCGGACCGGGCCTCCGAGCAAAACGACCGGAACTTCCAATTTGAATTTTGCAGGATAGCTTCCGTCAAGGACTTTTGCAATAGCTGCTTCCGGCACCCCTTCCAGGATATACGAAAGCAGGTGAAGTGCCATGTTTCTTGCAACTCTCTTTTTTACAGCAGTGCAAAACTCCACCGGCGTCATGCGCATGAGTCTGGAAAGTCTTTCCGCCCCTATGCGGGAAGCTTCTTCGTTCCAGGCTGTATATTCTCCTAACACGTGTAGGGCATCGGTAGGAGTAAAACCATTTGCTTGAACAAGGCGTTTTTTTATTAGAGAGTCAAGGGTTTGTGATTGGCAGTCTTTTCGAATTAGTAATATAATTTCAGGTACTGAGATTGGTTCTTCTCCGATAACTTCGAGTACTTCAGCTTCTGCTTTGCTCAATTCCCCAGCTGGATAGCCTGATCTGACAAAAAACTTTGTTGGCTGAATATTTTCGCAAAGATT
>JAUPKV010000391.1 GCA_030837265.1 Methanobacteriota archaeon | reverse complement strand
TCCCCACAACTTCTTTCACTATGGGTAGGTCCGGAATTTGCAAAACTCGCACCGTTGATGGTCTTGATGCTGTTCCATCTTGTAATTAACCTGCCGGTAATGCCCCTTTTTTCAATTAATGTTGCACATAACAAAGTGCGCTTTCCGGGTATTGTCACATTTGTTATGGGAATAGGAAATTTTTTGCTGGCAGTAATGATTCCCTATATCACCGGTTGGAATTATTATGGAGTTGCATTGGCAGGAGCTATTATGCTGACGCTTAAAAATGCATTTTTCACACCTTGGTATGCAACTAAGGTGCTTGGAATCTCCAGAACTACATTTGTGAACTCTATGATTCCAGGATTATTTGCTATGATTATGACTGGAGTGATATCCAGGCTGGTTGCGAATTATCTCCAAATTTCAGGGCTTGTGTCTGTGGCAGTTTGCGGGCTCGTCTTAACTACAGTGTATATATGTGTACTATGGGAATTTTGCCTCAAGCAATCTGAAAGGATGATAGTAGAATCATTTATGCCATTAAAAATAAGGGGGGTATTACATCGTGAAGCAAAATGTCATCGATGAAATAGTAAAAAACGATCTTTGTATAGGCTGTGGAACTTGTGCAGGAGTATGTCCCCAGAAAATCCTGAAAATTCAGGATAATGAATATGGAGGGTATATCCCCTCTGCAATCCAAACATGTGATTCAGAATGTGGTTTATGCCTAGAAGTTTGTCCATTTAGCAACAATGAAAATGAAACGCAAATGGGGGCAAAAATTTACGGAAGCATAGAAGGAATCAAGTATCTATCTGAAACAGGTTATTATCTTGATACCTATGTGGGCTATTCAAGCGAATTCAGGCAGAGTAGCGCATCAGGGGGCATGGCGACTTGGTTACTTATAAAATTATTAAGGGAAGGTATTGTTGACTATGTCGTTTGCCCGACCTCTCAAAAAGACCCAGCAAAACTATTCAGTTTTGAGATTTTGAGAGATGAGGGATCGATAAAGGCGGCTTCAGGATCGGTATATTACCCTGTTGAAATGTCTGGAGTAGTTCAAAAAATTCTAGAAATCCCAGGTCGTTATGCTGTTACAGGTTTACCCTGTTTTATAAAAGCTCTCAGGCTCGCTGCCCAGAAGAACAAAAAGCTAAGAGAAAGGATTGTTTTCACAATAGGGCTTGTTTGTGGCCAAATGAAAAGCAAAAATTATACTAAATATATCGCAGCACTGGCAGGTAATGACAGATTAATAAAAATTGAAAGTGTTTATTATAGAGGAAAAAGTCCTGAAAAACCAGCAAGTAATTATTATTTCCAATCCACCGACGAACGTGGGTCTCAACACAAAATTTTTTGGAGCGAAGGAGTATCTGAAGCCTGGGTAAACAGATGGTTTACTCCGAATGCGTGCAGCTATTGTGATGATGTGTTTGCGGAACTTGCCGATGTCGTATTTATGGATGCTTGGCTTCCAGAGTATTCCAAAGACAGTAAAGGTACAAACCTTATGATTGTGAGGTCACCTAGTGTTCTACCCCTTATCCAAGAAGGAATTGAAAAATTAGAAATCAAAGTCAATAAAATTTCAGTTGAGAAAGTAATACAAAGCCAGGCGGGAGTTCTTGATGTAAAAAGGAATCAGCTTTCTTACCGTTTGTATCTGGCTGGCCAAAAAGGGCAAAAGGTGCCTGAAAAAAGAGTGAATGCAAATAAAGCCATAGGACTATTAAAAAAGAGAGAAATTAAGCTAAAAGCAAGAATGCAGGAAGAAAGTAAAGATCTCTTTTTGGAGTGCTGCGAGAACCAAACCTTAAAAATAGAAGATTTTAGGGTGAGAATGAACCCTTATATTAAGCAGACCTATCAGCTCAAACTTCTTGAAAAGCTGACGCTTCCGATCCGGACAATTAAAAGAATAAGTAAATAATAGGGGAAGAAAAATGAGTGAAAAACCAACTTTTATCCTGGCAGGAAACGGTTCATATGACAACCGAGGATGTGAAGCAATTGTAAGGGGAACCGTAAAGATACTGAGGCATTGCTATAAGGACCCTTCATTTTTGTGTGTAAGTTTTTTCCAAAATAAGGATCAGTTTAAAAAACAGAGTGAAGAAGAATATGATCCGGCAATAATTCATAAGAAAGCCAATAAACGCCAAAGTAAGTTTGACCCAAAATGGCTTCTAAGGTTACCATTAAGAGAAATCTATCCCGAATTATATAAAAACTGGATCTATAAAGAAATGATCCCATACATAGAAAATTCAACCTCCGTATTATCTGTTGGTGGAGATAATTACTCTTTAGATTATGGTATTCCCAGATCATTTACATATTTAGATGATATTGTTTTGGAACGCAAAAAACCATTAATTATCTGGGGTGCATCTGTAGGACCGTTTGATAAAATACCTGAATACGAAAGATACATGAAACAGCACCTCCAACATGTGACTGGCATTTTTGCAAGGGAATCAGCTACAGTAGAATATCTGGAAAAAATTGGAATAACAGATAGGGTGTATAAAGTTGCAGATCCAGCATTTTTAATGGATGCAACAGAACCCCAATCCAATAAAGAGATAGAAATTGAAGAGGGCTCCATCGGAATAAATCTAAGCCCTTTAATGGCGAGATATGTCAGCAATGGGAATATAGAATCATGGATAAGCACTGCATCCGCTATCGTAAAAGAAATTGCAAAAAAAAGTGACAATAAAATATACTTAATTCCACACGTGACTGCACCAAATTCGAATGATTATTTATTTTTAAAGGAGAGTAAGGAAAGGATAAACACTTCCGAAGAGAAAATCTTTTTGATACCTCCAATATACAATGCTTCGGAAACCAAATGGATTATTA
>JAUPKV010000041.1 GCA_030837265.1 Methanobacteriota archaeon | reverse complement strand
TGTTTCGGTCAAACTGGAAGATGGCGGAATTCCGGTTTTCACTATCAACAAAGGTGTTGCCTGGGATGCAATTACTCCGGATGAAAAACAGTATGAAGCTCTTAAAGAAAAGAAATGGGACGTTTTTTGCTTCGGAACACTAGCCCAGCGGTCAGAAGATAACAGAAAAACATTGAAAAGGTTGCTTTCGGAAATTCAGGCTGATTATTTTTTTTATGACGTAAATCTGAGAGCTGGCTTCTATACAAAGGAATGTATAATTTCTTCTCTTGAACGGTGTACTATTCTCAAGATGAATGAGGAGGAAGCTTCTATTGTCTCCCACTTTGTTTTCGGTTCAGTTCAGTCGTGTGAGACTATTTGCCGGGAACTAATTAAAAAATACCCTGGAATTTCTATCATATGCATCTCAAAAGGACCCGGAGGGGCAGCGGTTTACCATAATGGAGTCTATGAAGAAGTTAAAACCATTCCCATCAAAGTGGCAGATACGGTCGGAGCAGGAGATGCCTTTTCTGCAGGCTTTCTTTATACTTATCTTTCCGGATTCGGCATTTCAAAAGCTGCTTCAATAGCCTGTATTCTCGGGACTTATGTCGCATCAAAACCGGGTTCGGTGCCTGAATACTCCGAAGAGCTTATAAATGAAATCGGACAGATTTTGAAATAGTTTGAGTGGAGTTAACGATAAAGAAGAGAGAAAAAAGAAATGAAAAACAATTCCAAAAAGCCTGGCACATTAACAGCTGCACTGTATATAACAGGCCTAATCATAAGTGGATATTTCATTATAAAAGCTATTGTATCTTAGCTATAGTCAGTTCTGCCTTATTTGTAACGCAATTCTAAGACTGCTTTTCATCTACTGTTCTTGCTCTGTTTTTCCAATAAGTGCGTAATGTTTTTAAACACAATATAAGCAGTATTCCCATTCCCATAATCTCAGGTACATGAATTCCCGAGAAATTGGGTTGAAAAGATTGTTCAAATAATTTCCATAAAAACTCCAGTCCGGAATAGTCCGTGTGGTATCTGGGAAAACTTAGTCCGTGTAAAGGCCAGTAATAAGTTCGAGGATATGCCCACATCTGGTCTTCAAAAAGGTGGAAAAAGGAACCTGTGGCTAAGGCCATGACTTTAATATTCCTTCTTTTTTCGTACAGATATAAACCTGCAAACAAGAGAAAGCAAGAAAACAACAATGTATGTCCTATAATGCGTCCATTTGAAATACTGGAAGCAAATATTATGTTTCCAATAGGTTTGTCTATTAAATCCGGCAGGATAGCCCCAATTGCCAGATATTTAGGGTCTATTATAGTCCTCAGTCGAGGTATAAAAAATACAAGCCCGAAAAATATGCCCAATGAAATGCCTAGATGTCCAAAGAGAAGCATCAGGTGTTTAACGTTTCTTCACTTATATCTATATATCTTCGAATTCATTAAAAATTTAGACAGTTTGTATTTTTTAAAATGATAAAGGAGTTTTAAATGTTTCGGATTTCTGAAAGGTCCTGAAACTTTTGTCATTAACGTTAGGTTTGAAACCTTATTTAAATCTCCTTTTTAATGCTATATATCCTCGGTTTCCGGCGGCATAATAGTTTGTAACCTGACCGCGTCTCGCCAGCGTATCCAGAGCACAAATAAACCAATTGAACCAATCAGACACCAGGCGGCGATCACACCTAGTCCCAGGCCTACCTCAGGGGTAAGGACCAGCGACAACCCATTCCACAATCCGTGCAGTATGGAAACAAGCAGGTAAGCTCCAATCACATTCAGGTTAATGTGGAAGTGGCCGTTCCTGCTTTCACGGAATAACACGCTGGCTAAAATTGCTGTCCAGGTCCCGTGTCCCAGCGGGGCAAGCAGACCACGGAGCAAGGTCACTACCACTGTTGATGAAATGCTCCTATAGCTCAGGAAGGTAGTAAAGGCATAACCGGTACTTTCCAGGGCTGCAAACCCCATCCCTACCGCCGCTCCCAGGATCAGCCCATCCATTTCCGAGTCGTGCCGTCTGTGGCGTGCAATCACGAGTACACCCAGAATTTTAGCAAACTCTTCAATGAGCCCTACGGTTAGAGCGGTGCCTAGATTCAACTGGCTGACAAATAATGGAGATAAAAAAGCAGCTGCGACGATGCCTACCAGCCCGCCGTATAAGAAAGCAAGGGAGACCGTTGGCATTGTCAGGCGGCTGAGATGCCTGCGCTCGTATAAAAAAGCTATGTAGGCAATGGGAACCATAAAATTGCCTACCATCACCAATGAGGGAAAAAGGTTTGAATTACCTGTCAGCAGCAAGGCTACCAGTAAGAGAAAATAGAAAATTGTTCCGGTAGTTAAAACTTTTCGCCAAGAATTCCGCCGGACCACAGGTGCCGAAGGATGTATTTTCTTCTCGCTGTCCAGAATTTCCTCCATATATACCTCCGATTATTCCAAATTGGGTTTCTAAACGTAAATAGCTTATAGTCAATCTCTGGCGCCAGTTCAAATTTCTGATTATCACAACTATAAAGCCGAACATGAGAAGAGCAAAGAAGATTCGAGCCTTAAAGCGTTATTTAACTATATCCCCAATGTGACTTACGAGGCATGTCGTTACCTTTTGGATTTGCTGCGCTCACTGCCATATTTTTATCTTTGAAACGCATTTTTGTACTAAACACGGAGGTTTCTATGAAGCTTATTGCACTTTCCGATACACACCTGAAAACCGGAGAAATTCCATCTCAACTTCAGGCACTAATCGAAGAATACGATATAATTGTCCATACTGGAGATTTTAGTACGGTAGACGCCTATGAAGCTTTTAATGCCACTGGTAAACTTAAAGCAGTTTTCGGAAATGATGATGTTCCCGAACTCAGAAAGCTACTTCCCGAGAGGCTGAAATTCGAAGTAGAAGGAGTGAAAATAGGTTTAGTGCATGAGGGGGGACTTTCGGTAACTAATACGACTGCTCAGGGTTATTTAGCTAAAGAGATGGAAGTGGACATCCTGATCTTCGGGCACTTGCACCGTCCTTTAATTGAGAAAACGGATGTTATGCTTATCTGTCCGGGCTCTCCCACCAAACCCAGGATGTCTGAACCAAGTGCTGTAGAACTTATAATTGAAACAGGAAGTATTAATGGCCGGATACTTACCCTAAAAGGGGACACTTGCGACTATATAAAATTCAAAGAATCCCTGAATAAACGAGAGCAAGAAGAAAATATGAATGAAAAGAAGGCTTAAGTGTCTATGATGGGATATCTGACAATAATATTTTAACAGTATAGGTGTTCTTTTATTACCAAACAATAACAGCTTGTGTATAGTACCCAAAGTACCTGCATTCGTACATTATCTGGATTACCTGATATCAAACGCAATTTCTCAATTGCCTGAATTCCGGCACTACGGCTCAATTACCTGGACTCTTCACATACTTTAATTGCACGCTGCTACATGCACAGAGGATTTTATTTTTATTACATACTATCAGTTCACACTGTCTCCAGTTTGAACATTGCGCCTGTACCCTGAAGGCTCAGATATACCTTGTCCCCAAACTCGAGGACCTTGTCGACACCGACATTGCTGTTCCAGTTATATACGAAATCATAACTACCCTGCATGGGCTCGAAACCCAAAGACATCAATCTTCGGTTAATTTCGGACGGGCGAGCCCCTTCACTGCTGAACCAGACCAGAAGATATGTTTTCACAGGATCATCTCTCATCTGCTAAATTATTTCTAAATAAATATAATCTAGGCATATATTACTTTCTGTTTTATGCAATTCGATAATATATCTCAACTGTAGGAATTTAACACGAATTAAGTGAGCTGAAATTCGATCCTTTAGTTCTAGAGTGGCTTGAAACTATAAATAGCAAACCAAATACTAAAAAAAGTTATTTAAGTGCTAACAGGCATTCACGGAATACACAAACAAGAAGCCAGAGGAACTTATCACAGAGGCAGAGAAGCAAACTGCAAGATAGAGGGCTTGCTCCTTTAACGGTTAGAAGCCGTATGAGCGGAAAAAAAAACTTCCAACGGAGCCTAAAAAAGAATTCTAAGATTCCGAATAAACCTTTGTGAACTCTACACCAATTGTAATCATAATTGAGGAATAAAAGATTAGAAGAAATAACCCTATAATGGATCCTATTGCTCCATAGACGCTTACAGGATTAGTATATGCCAAAAAAAGTCCAACAGCATGTTTACCTATTGTTATTAGAATTACTGTTACAAATGACCCTACAAAGATAGACTTGAAATCAAGACTTGAATTCGGGAGTATTTTATATGCAATCATGAAAAACAGAACAAGAATAAGAAAACTGACTGTGGAACTTGTATAATCAGTAATAAGAGGGGAGAAAGGTAAAATTCCCTGGATAAAACCTGAAGCCATATGAACAAGGCCCTCAATAATTATGCTCACAACGAGCAGTCCTCCAAAAAATAGAACTATAACAGAGGACACGGTCGCGTCCCTTATAATCTTTTTAATATTATTAGATTCTGCAGGTTCAATATCCCAAGCTATATCAAGGAAATTTTTTAATTGCCTGAAAATATTGCTCGCACTCCAGAGAAGTAATAGAAAACCAACTGATGCGCCTATCGAGAGGGAATTAATCTTCGGAATATGTTCGAAAAGTACAATTATCATATTGATGATACTCTCATCAACTAACCCTTCCATGTGATTTATTATATTGTCTTGAAGGTTTATTGACTTCAAGAAAATACTTCCTAAGGATACCGAAAATAACAGGAGAGCAGGAAGACTTAATAAAAAATAAAATGCCAGCGCAGCGCTATAAGTTATTGAATCATCTTCCAGGCATTTCTTTATTGTTCTGGTAACCAGATTTCCTATGTATCCCCAGCTCATATTCTCTCTTTAATCTTGCACTTTTATAGAAATTTGCTTACTAAGTGAATCAAGTTCCATTGCCTTCATAACTGTGAAATTTCCAAACGTAACATTTCCACACATTACATTCTCCGTATGGTTGTTTTCTAAAGCAAAAGCGAATGAAGGTACAATGCCTAATAGAAGATTTCGGATTTTTACCAATCACCAGTTATTTTTTTGGGTTGATCATTTCCTGAACCTGTTTAATTTCAACTATAGCTTTTTTCTTCAGCTCGATCATTTTTCCCATAACACTCATTTTCATTTCCATCCACTGTATTTTCATATCCATCTTCATAACTGCAATTTTCCTTTTCTGTTCTTCAGTCAGAAGTCCCCAAACTTCATGTTTCTGTTTGGAGTGCATTGAAGAGAGTTCCTTTGAATGTCCGTGTTCCATGTTTTACTATCTCCGTTTTATCAATCGAAAAAAGAATGTGCTGTATTAAACAGCTTTTGAAGAGTCTTTCTTAATGCTTGGTTCAGCTTTCTTTTCTGCGTTAACATCATTTACTGTAGGTAAAACTTTCTTATCAGACTCTATCATAATATATTCTCCTTATATTTTCAATATATTTAATGCAGGCTTATGTGTAGAAATTGCCTGTACCATATAGATGAGTTGTAATGTATAAGTATGAATGTATTTTTTAATTTGTTTGTAGAGTCAAGATTCCGCATTGTAATTCCATTACAAAAAATCAGAGCATTTCACAAAATCGTTGAAAATGTTCTCAATTAGGCAATTTGTGACATAACTTCTTTTCGTACTTACAGAACTTTTAGTATACTACTAAAATTCTCTATTTGGAAAATCGCAGCATACCGAACGAAGGTCTTTTTAAGTCAGACCTGCAGTTTGAAGGCTTAGTTTTTGATCATAACAAGGATAAGAAAATACATTTATTCACACTCTTTGTAAATACCGAACTTTTAACAATTTTAAAGAAAATAGAAAGTTACTTAACGTAGCATATTAATCCTTGTCCTATACCCAAACAGGATATAGGGATTTTCAGTCTATCAAGGCGGTTTTTTTACGCACTTTTGCCGCCTTGAGAACCATTTTTTTATTAATTATCCTTTCTCAGAAAGTTACAAGTTATTTATTAAACAAACGAGGAATTATAATTTGATAAGTTTAGCCGATTACTACCGTAAAGTTCTAAACGGTGCACGGATTGAAGGCACTGGATTGGATCTGAATTATATGAAAAAACTTGAGCTTTTCATGCTATATGTTGATAGAGACATGCTCCAGACTGAGATCGCGAAGAAAACAGGGCTAAGTCATTCGAGTCTGTATAAATTGAAAAAAGTTCGTAGTGAATATGCTATCATTAAAGGATAATATGCTGTCAATTTACTGTAACTTACAACAAAATGGAAACAGATTTAATACATTCAATTTAAGAACTCGTAACAGGTCGACGCTTCTATGTATACTTCTTAATCACCTTAACTGCATGACTTGAATTCCTTCTAGGTCGGCCAGTTATAATTATCCTTTTTCGGAAAAGTCAAAGAATGCCGAAATAATACTTTTTTAGGACAAAAGGAAAAGAAATAATTTGGTAATTATTCGTTTGTTTCTATTTTCTCTTTCTTATCTCTACTATATTTTATTACTTCCTTATAAATCGCTATCGCTGCAACAGCAGCGCCTGCGCCTACCAATACTCCAGTAAATAATCTCTTTTTCCCGATATGATTTGCAGGGAGCCCGTTTTTATGCCTCCATTTGTAGATTTTTCTATATCCACATTGGAACCGGTGACCAATAGAGCGGTCTGTCTGCCCGGTATAGTACAATTTTTTTACAGCTTCCCAGTCTATTTCTTTCATATTATCACTTGTTTTTTAGAAAATCATAATTCTTTATTTATATTAATCATTCTGCATAATAATCTCGTCATGGCATCATTTCAATACATTTAATTATCCTAATAGGAAAAAAGTGAATCAAAATTCCTCTTTTACGACTCTATATAAAGGTTCACCGTTTTTTATATAACCAAATTCATCAAGCTCTCTGATGGTCTCTTCCGTGACTTCCAGATCCAAAATCTCATCCTCGTCGTCTGCGTAGTTCCTAATATCATCAATAGCAAAATCAATTGCTTTTAATTCTCCTCCATTGGTCTGCACAAGGATTTCATCATAATTATTAAGTTCCGCAAGTTTTTCGAGAGCTCCGATCATTGTCATTTTCATATTTCCTTTTCCTCCCCTTTGCGGTCAATGTTATCTATATTTTCGATATACCATTTACCTTCACCGACGATACAATTTCCTGCGGAATCACAAGTCCATATTGGATAATTTGATCTCCCATCAACTCGCTCTTTATACTCTGCAGCACATCCTAGATGGGTTATGTCGATCCAATCATCCAAGGATATGTCAGTATTAGGCTTCACCTCATCGAATTCATTACATAAGTTCAGAAGTGTTTCTACACAATCTTCCTTTGGATTCCACATTTTGATTTTATGTACCACTTCCAAAATTCGGTCTTTGATTTCTATATCCATTTATTCACACATCCATGTGTTTTCTATATAAAGCACAACTTATTAAATCATCGAAAAAGAGAAATTATATAAAAAGTGTAGTTAATTTTAGTTGCAGATAAAAGAATGGGTTTTTTGTTGTTTACTTGGTGACCATTTAACTTCGAAAACCACAAAACCGAGATTTTCCCTTCCTTTTTTTCCTCGAAAGGAGAAAAGAGGATATAGTAGAAGAAATTCAGTAAATTAAAAGGAAAAGCTGAAAGATAAAGAGTTAAAGGGGGTAAAATACCCCTGGTTTCAGTATACAAAATGCTTATTCCCTTTCCTTGAATGACTCCAGAACTTCTTTAACCATAGTACGGTAAGAATCGGTGTCAGTAGAATAGTGTTCTTTCGCAAGTTTTGAATTTGGGTCCTTTTCTGCCTCAACTGCTCTTATTCTGTCAAGAGTCTGTTTTGCAGTGTCCAATACCCAGAGATCCCGTGTATTTTCGTCCACTTCCACTATGGATTCGGGGCGGATAGAGGTCAGAACATTCCCATCATCTGTAGTATAGGTGCTGGTCTTACCTACAACTGCTACGAAAGCCGGCAGTTCGCAGCTAGAAAGGAACTGAGCAGCTTCCGGCTGGTACTGCCCGGCATAGATTAGGAAAGAGCCTGTGGGGTCTGAGATCCTGCCTCTCCAGTATTCTGAGTCCGCACTGATATCTTCTTTTTCAATTAGTGTGCCCACAAGAAAAATACGGTTTACTTTAGCCCCTGTCGGTGTCAGAACGTACTGTGGAGCATATTGGTCACTTTCGTCTTTTGAGGCAAGGTTTGAATCCCTTAGTTCCTTAGCAAAGATTCTGCGAGCAACCTCCCTGTAAAAACTTGACATTTACTCCACCTCCGGTTCGGTGAGTGTTACATGCTCCGAGAGCATTTCCTCAATAATCCCTTTGTCCAGAGAAGTCATAGGAACGATTGATTCCGGAAGAATATAACGATCGAGTTTGTGTCCGCTGACAGTATAATATCTGCCAATCAATTCATACTTCAATTTATCCAGTACAACTCCAGGATCAAGGGCATCTGCCGCCATAGATATTGCACTGTCAAGGGAAAGCCCGACAAGTCCTTCAGTAAGTTCCCTACTAATTAAGACATCCTGAGTAGAAGTCCCAGAATCCAGAACAGCCTTTATTCTCAGGTCATATTCTCCCTTTACTTTCCCATGCTCAGCACATGCTCCTTTAACAAGGGCTCTCTTGCATTGAGGGCACCGCTTTATAAGGCCTGAACCTGTTTGGATGTCAACCATCGCCCCTGAATAAGTAAAAGTGGATGTTCCGACTTTTATATCTTCATCAATTTTTTCTATAGAGCTTGACCGGTTTAGCTGAATTTGAACCTTACCATCCCATTCATTAAGAACTATATTTTTCAAAATATAACTTTTACCTTCTTCCATATCCGGAAGTTCGGAGCTTGCCCAGTTGGTGAATTTAATGACACCTGTAGGGTCTCCAATAAGTCCTACCTGCTCAATAGTCTCATGGGAATTATCCCAGAGTTGAATTACTTTTCCTTTGACTGTCGCCCACTGCCCTTCTAAAAGGTCAGCAATATTCTTGAGCTCGGATTCCCTTACAGTTGGTGTGAAATCTCCCCCTGCGACCTCAACTTCTTCAGCTAGTTTCTCTATAGAACTTGTTCGATTGAGCTTGACTGAGAATCTACCATTGTATTCGTCTATAACTATGTTTCTAAGAAGATAGCTTTCTCCCTGTTTGAGATCAGACAGTTCAGTGCTCTGCCATTTTGTGAATTTTATGATACCGGTCTCGTCTCCTAAAAGTCCTACCTGAGAAATGGACTCGTGAGTGTTCGTCCAGAGTTGGATTACCTTCACTTTAAGGTTTACCCACTGACCGTTTTCAGAAAGATCTGCGATCTTAGTAAGTTGGGGCTCCGCCTGCCGTGCATAAAACTCATTTTTAGGAATTGAATATTTCTTCAACAAGTAATTCGTTACGCTTCGCTGGGCTTCACTGGAAGGTACCTTGAACTTAGTGATCAGTTCATCTAATCTGCTTTCGATGTCTGCCAAAGGCACATCGATGCCAAGTTTTAAAAACTTGTCTCTAATGGAATCAGTTATTTGTTTCATATTTCGACCTCATCAAGCCTCTTGTTTAGTTTTAGTTTTATTTTGATAGAGAGGCGCTTAAAGGTACTATAACTCAAAATATAAAGTTAAAGGATGCAAAGTGAAAGTATTTGGATTTAATTTCCATGGATTATTTTTTTCCATGCTTATTCCATTACATTTCAAGCTGCATCAAATCATTTTAAATTTTTTTATACAGTTATCTTCTTAGATATACTTAAACTTATTCTTAAAACTATTTTGAGTCAAACTGTATAAAAAACGCTAAGGTTTTTGGATAGTTAAAGTTGAAAACAGATAGTACCAATCCTTAAACAGTTTAAACCTTTGTTTGTGATAATTAGAAAACGGACAATTTCTTTAGTAAAACGCTTTAGATTCAACATTAAATCAATTATATTTTGCCAGAAGTTTCTCCACCTTGCCCACGTCACTTTTCGCCACACTTATAATCTGAAAAAAGTCATTTATTGCATCCGATTTCTCCCCAAGATCAAAGCTAATATCGGCGTTTTTTAGATCGTTCATTACTGCTTGCAAAATATATCCCATTACGATGAATTCCGCTTTTTCTTTTGTACTTTTATTTATCATCTTTCACACTTCCATATTAGGATTCTTTTCGGAATTAATATGTTCCGGAATAAGTCTTAATTATTAGTTATAAATTGTTAACTAATTTATAAATGGAGGCAAGAATTTTAAAGTTAAAATTACTTATAGTAAATTATTGCAATGATTCTATGATTAAGAGACTTTAGCTTATATCTAAAGGCTTCCGGTTGCAGAATAACATGTATATATAATTTTTTGTTGGCTGAAATTTGCTTTATTTTTAATATTTGTTTTATTTACAAAAAATATACATTTAAAAAAAATTATTTAATTTATACCTTTTTTTCCCTCTTTAAATTAGTTTTTTCTTCAGATAAATTTGTCCTCTTTATTCTGAAAGGATAACTTTTTATTATTAGTTGTTCCTAAAAGATATAACATTCTACATATATTTACAGTAAATTTCATCTGTTGATACTTCCAAATATAGGGTATAAATTCGAAAAGGTTGTTTAATTTTATGAAAGCTATAATCCTTGCAGCAGGAGAAGGGCTTCGTTGCAGGCCTCTAACTCTTACACGTTCAAAAGTAATGCTTCCTATTGCCAACAGGCC
>JAUPKV010000390.1 GCA_030837265.1 Methanobacteriota archaeon | reverse complement strand
ATCACCAAAAAGTTACGAATTATTACTTTTGGTCTTGTAGCTCAAGTGTGTAAGTCCTTTTTTAATTTTAAATCAAAACATTATTTCAAACGCCTTGCAGAAGTTCAGAGAATATATCCACGGTCTTTTTTGCGTGCGCTTCCCATGTAAGGCCACGCTCGATTATGCTCTTACGCCCGAGTTTTCCCATTTTTTCTCTCAGACTCACATCTTCAAGCAGCTTATTAACTTTTTTCGATAACTCCAGAGAATCTTTTGCAGGTACCAGATAGCCAGTTTCTCCATTGATCATCAGTTCCGGAATGCCTCCTACGTCCGTTGCCACTACAGGGACTTCACAGGCAAGAGCTTCGAGTACTACGTTTGGCCTTCCTTCCGAAAGAGAAGGCAATACCAGAATATCTGAGGCTGAGGTCCAGAGTGGAATATCATCATGGTTTATAGGCCCGACAAATTTTACGAAATCTGTGATCCTGAGTTCTTGTGCCATTTTTACAAGCTTTTTTTTCAGGCCGTCATCCCTTCCGACGAGGTAAAGTTCAGTATTTGCATTCACAAAATTTTTTGCAGCCTCAATCAGATAGTCCACTCCTTTTATAGTTCTGAGAGCTCCTACAAACAGAACTATATTTTTATCTACAGGTAAGTTAAGTAGGTTCCGCACATTCTCTTTTCCAAGAGGTTTGAATTTCTCCGTATCAACACCATTCGGGACTACAATAACTTTATTTTCGTTTATTCCGAGGTTTATTATGTGGAGTCTCAGGTCTTCACTAACAGAAAGGATCCGGTCAGCAAAATTCATTGCTTTTATTATCTTCCTTGAAGTATGTGATTCCTCATAAGCGACTTTCCGTTCAATTGTACCAAGTGCGCTTATCACAAGGGGAACGTTCCATCTCTTTGCAAGCCCCATCATGCCAAATCCATCAGGATATGAAAAGTGTGCGTGAATCAAATCCGGTTTTGGCTTTATATTTTTGTTTGCATATCTGGAAACAAAGTGAGAATATGAAATTCCGGTAATAGGGTAAAAATACTTTTTAGGAACAGCATATATATAGCGTGGGTAGTGAATGTCGTACTTTTCGGTATGTTCTATTCCTGGCAGCTTGGAAAAATTGTGATACGGAAATGCGGAAAAAGGTATTACAAAAGGCTTTGGGGAAACAACAGTAATATCCACATTTTGGCTTGAAATTGAATCAATGCTCTGTTTTATGAATGTACCTAGCTGAGGATAATACCTGTTAGGAAACTCCTGGCATACTTCCATTACTCTCATGATTTTTACCTTTTCTCACTCAAAAGAATCAGAACAGACAGAGGACAGAATTTATCCTATAAATACTTCTCTCAATAAAGTTGTGGGATAAACTAATTAACTACTTTTGCCATTTTGGTACGGAAATCATGTTCAAAAAAATAAATAATATTTTCCTGGTTTATTACGGTTCTTTCAATGCAAGATCTGGTTCGAATGTTCATATCCTTGAGCTCTTTGGAAATCTCAAAAAGCATACAAATGTAATTATGTTCGCACCTGGCCAGAAGAGTGCAAATCGTGCTTTGTCTGGAGTAAAATACGTACCTATAATTGACAATAAATATCTTGTGCAGCCGTCTTATGAACTGATGCTTCCTTTTTACCTTCTTTATTCAATTCTCAAAAACAGGCCAGACGTGCTTTACCTCCGCCAAAATTCCTTCCCGTTCTTTCCTATTCTCCTGTGCAAAATTTTGAGGATTCCTTCGGTGGTAGAAGTAAACGGGCTGGTCCTGGACGAGCTAAAAGTAAATAATTCACAGTCCTTTGCATACAGGGTTTTTTCATATCTCGCACTCTATTCAGAAAAATTTAATTACGGATACTGCAACAGAATCGTGTCTGTCACGAATAAACTAAAAGAGGAACTCATTAACCTTTATGGGGTTCCCGATGGCAAAATCTTTGTCGTCAATAACGGAGCAAACATTGATTTGTTCAAGCCTATGGACCGGGAGAGAGTAAGAAAAGAATTACGGCTGGAAGAGTCTGTAAAATATGTATGCTTTGTCGGGAATCTTGCAGCCTGGCAAGGAGTCGAGTTTCTGATTCATGCAGCTCCTTCAATTCTGAAAAAATGTCCTGACGTTCGTTTCCTTGTTGTCGGGGACGGAACTATGAAAAATAAGTTGCTGGAAGTAACTTCTGAGTTAGAGCTTTCTGAAAAAATAATTTTTACCGGAAGGGTTCCTTATGACGATGTTCCTCTATACATTAATGCGTCTGACGTATGTGTCGCCCCTTTCATTAAAGGGAGGAACGCTAAAATAGGACTCTCGGCTCTGAAAACATATGAATATCTTGCTTGCGGAAAACCGATAGTTGCAAGTAGTATTTCAGGAGTAAAAGAGTTGATTGAACTTTCAGGAGGAGGGATCTCCGTAGGTCCGGAAAATCCTGCGGAGCTTGCAGATGCTGTAGTGAAATTAATTCTCAATGAAAAAACTCGAACTCTGATGGGGGAGAAAGGCCGAAAGTACGTTGTTGAGAACCATAGCTGGAATGGAGTTGCGAGAAGAATTTTGGATATATGTTCCGGTATTGTTTAACGTTTTTGATAATGAACTATTCAAAAAAATTCATTAAAAACAAAGGCTTATGTTTCGTTGAGTTATCTTATTGAACACAAAAACCTTATTCTTGTTGAAAGCCACGCTATATAAATAAATTATAAGTTAACGCTGAATATAAGTATAGTGATATATTTACTGGAGTTTACCACTCAAAATAAAGTTGTTTAATATGAAGGAAACTATTATTCACTAACTGTACGCTCTAACTCCTGAGGAAAGATTTCAACTTAGCTGGATAATTAATGCTCAAAAGGATTTAAATACAAGGCTTTGAATATTGAGTGGATCAAAACGAAAGGGCATTCCGCAAAATCATGATTTTAAATTTTATAATAAATATTTTATTAATAATGATTTTTTAAGGTGATATGGTGTCATATCAAAAGTTTGCAAGGGATGTAGGCTTCATCGGAACAGTACAGGTGCTTACAAGCCTTGGCACTTTTTTTCTGCTACCTATAATCACTAAGACCCTTGGAATATACGATTATGGCCTATGGGCACAGATCAATATCACTGTATCCTTAATCTCCCCCCTTGCATTAATGGGACTTTCCATGGGTTTTGTCAGGTTTTTGTCATCTGAGACAGAGGAGAAAATAATAAAAGAGGCTGTATATTCCATTCTTTTTCTTGTTACTGTTTCAGGTCTTCTGGCTTCTTTCCTGCTTTATTTTGCTGCCGAGCCTCTTGCCACTATTGGTTTTAGAGATCCTGAGGCAACTTATTATATCCGGATTGGTTCGTTTTTAATTCTCTCGAACGTAATTGAATCTATATCTCTTATTTATTTCAGGGTTTTTAGGCAGATTAAGAGATTCTCCTATCTTACTCTTCTGGAAACATTCGCAAAGTTACTATTTATTCTTATCCTTCTTAAATTAGGATACGGTCTTTTTGGTGTAATTGCAGCCACTTTAATAGTTCAAAGCATAGTGTTTTTTATCGCTACATTTACTATTGTAGCTCAAATAGGATTCATTATCCCCCGATTTAGTTATATACGAGAATACCTTCAATTTTCTCTACCACTAACTCCCATTGCACTTATAAGATGGGTCACTGAATCAAGTGATAGATATCTGGTTACTTATTTTCTCGGTCTGGGAAGTGTTGGAGTCTATTCAGCAGCCTGTTCTATTGGAAATCTCATACAACTTTTAGTAAGCCCTTTACAGCTTATTCTCCTTCCTGAAATCTCAAAGTTATTTGATGAAAATAAAATAGACCAGGTAAGAATCTATATGTCACATTCCTTAAGGTATTTCCTTCTCATTACCATTCCTGCAGTCTTTGGGATTTCTGCCCTTGCAAAGCCGTTATTAGGAGTTTTTACTACTGAAGAATTCCTTTCAGGCTGGTTCGTAATTCCCATAATAGCCCTTTCCGGACTTATGGCAGGCATTTTTCAAATTTTTGTCAATATCATTTTCCTGGTCAAAGAAACAAGATCTATAACTTACATAAATATTGTAGCCGCGACATCTAATGTAATTCTTAACATCTTGCTGATACCTTCCTATGGTATAGGTGGCGCTGCCGTATCGACTCTAATTTCTTATTTTATGATGATAGTGCTTTGTATTCACGTATCAATGAAACATTTTGTATTCGATTTTCATTTTTATGACATCGTAAAAAGCATTTTTTCCTCTATTGTAATGTATCTATTTGTTTCCCATTTCATCATCTCAAATATCTACGAACTTTTTGGTATAGCAGTTATGGGAATTGTTGTCTATATTTTTTTAATGTTCATAGTTGGTGGTTTCAGCAAACATGAAATCTCTCTTGTAAAACGCTTTACTCCCCCGCGATTATAATCCAGGATTAGGAGTTTATTTAATCAATTTAAATGCAGTGTATTTAAGGTTCTTTTTTGGAGAATTCCGTAATATCCAAATTCAATAAAATTAAAAAATTAAATAAGTGTATAAAATATTACTTTTTTTCAATTTTTTAAAAAATTATGTTCAAATAGTAAACTTAATATCTACTTAATTAATACTTTTTGTCAAATTATTATGAATTTTGGATCATGGATCTCTGCCACTCTAAAATACTGGAAATGAGCATTTTTTTCTGTTTTTTACAATGTGTCAGATGTCATGTATTCTTTATCCGTGCCGGATGCAGTACCGTTTTTGGTAGTATTAAATAGCCTGATTTAAGGAGTAAAGAGTGATCGGATGAAACAAAAATTATGGGATGATTTGAGGAAAGGTGTCTTATTCGGAGTCTCCTTTGCTGTACTGCTTATTTTTGTGGTATTTCCGGGCCAGGCACAGCAGACAACTGTCAGTTTAAGTGTGCCTGAGCTGGTGAAGGGAAATACGGTTTATGCAACTGTAAATATAGGAAATGTTGAAAACCTTGATGCCGGACAATTTGACATATTATTCAATCCGGATGCCCTCAAAGTTGTTAGTGTAGATAACGGGAGCATTGGCGAAAAAGCTATTCCTGTAAAGTGGAAGGCAGTTGACAGCAAAACTGTCAGAGTCGTCTTTAATTTGGAAGGAATCACCGGAGTAAGCGGTTCCGGACAGCTTGCTAAAATAGGGCTTGAGATAATCGGAGACGGAAAAAGTGATCTCCATATTTCCGATGGGCTGCTGGGGAACACCAATGCACAGAGTATCGATACAAGCTGGGGAGGTTCTAAAGAAGGAGGAGATAATGGAAAAGGAGCGGCTACACAACAAAGAGCTTCTTCTGGATTTGGGATAGTGCTTTCTCTGGTTGCTTTGACTGCTGTTGTCTGTCTATTTAGCATTAAACAGAGGCGGTAGCATGAAAATAAAAGTACTGGTTGAAATAATCGTTGGCTTGCTGTTGCTCACATTACCTGCGATTGCATCTGGTTCTGCGAACGCATCCGATTCTTCTGTTGAATTAAATAACACGCTCTCTATCCTCGGGAATGCAAACGGAGACGGAATCATAGATATTAAAGATGTGGAATATACCGAAAACATAATTCTGAGCTCCGGAAATCAAAAGCAATTTACGGATAACGATAATCAGACGTTGTTCGCAGACGCCACATGCGATAACAGTATCAACATACTTGATGTAACTAAAATCGAGCTTATCAATCTTGGAAAAGCGAAAGAGATTACACTCGTTGATGGAGTTGGCAGGCAGGTCAAAGTAACTTTGCCGATTAAAAAAATTATTCCCACCGATTACCGGACTACAGAAACTCTCATGGCCCTGGGTACAAAAGACATGATTGTGGGAGTGGACAAGGCTTTCCATGAGCGTATGGCAGAGTTTGGACTTCTGGACCTCCCTGAGGTCGGAATGCACGGGAAGTCGATTGATTATGAAATGGTGTTAAAGCTCAAGCCCGATATAGTCCTCCTACCTCTCTCTCAAGCAGGTAATGCCGATGAAATAGCCAAAAATCTACCGAACACTTCTGTGGTGGCAATCGGTCTTGCTTCCCAAAAAACAATATACACTGATTTAACAACCATGGGCTTTGTCCTGGGGAAGGAAAAAGAGGCGAAAGACCTCTTAAGCTGGATGAAAAGTTATGAGGATCTCGTAAAAGAACGAACCAAAGGCCTGAAGGCCGCCGATATGCCTGCTTTTTATTATGAATACATGTCCGGAGGCGATGAGAATTGGTGGGTTATAACTCCTGCAGATTCCAGTGCAGGTAAGGTAGCTGAAGGGGCAGGTGGACTTAATATTGCAGCAGGCCTGGCCGGAACCTCAGTTGAAGTGGAATCCGAGTGGGTTATAGAGAAAAATCCGGACTTCATGTTTGCGGACCT
>JAUPKV010000389.1 GCA_030837265.1 Methanobacteriota archaeon | reverse complement strand
GTATTTTTTTGTCAGTATGCAGAGATACGAATGCTCCAAGGTTCCTGTCAGGAATGAAAATAATCTCCCGGTTTTCAACAGAATTTACCACGTTTACTGCATTTGCAGACGTGCAGCAGATATCCGATTCGGCTTTAACTGAAGCCGAACTGTTTACGTAACAAACGACGGCTGCGCTCGGGTTTCTTTCTTTTGCATCACGGAGAGCTTTCACAGAAACCATATCTGCCATCGGACAGCCTGCTTCGGGCACTGGTAAAAGGACGATTTTCTCCGGAGAAATAATCGAGGCTGATTCTGCCATGAAATGGACTCCTGCAAAAACTATTACCTCAGCTTTTGAATTTACTGCTGCCTTACAGAGGGCGAGAGAATCTGCAACAAGATCCGCAATGTCCCGAACTTCCTGGCGTGTGTAAAAATGTGCAAGGATTATCGCATTCCTCTCTTGTTTAAGTCTGTTTATCTCTTCTGCAATTTTCCAATTATCCATCATAATCTAATTCCCAGGCTGCAGGAAAAAACCTGCAGAAAAAATGTTTTTCCGTTTTATTGTCTTTAATTATATTAACATACCGGGCAATTTTTTATCCCACATACCGGACAATTTTCTGTCTTTTTGACATTGAGTTCGCTAAAAGAGCATGAAAGACCGTCCCACAACAAGAGGCGATTCTCCAGAAGCTTCCCCTGTCCTGTTATATACTTTATCGCTTCATTTGCCTGAATTGCACCAATTACTCCCGGAGTCGTTCCCAGCACAGGGAATACTTCCTTTTTAAACGTGCTGGGGAATATGCAATAGAGGCAGGGAGTTTTTCCAAGAATTACCGTTGTTGCCTGACCTCTGTACCCTGAGACTGCCCCGTGAATCAGAGGTACTTTTCTCTCAACTGCAAGCTTATTCAAAACATGTCTCGTATCAAAATTATCCAGCGCATCTATGATAAGGTCACAGGGAGGAATTATAGTGCTTGCGTTCTCATCTGTTATTTTTTCTTTTACCGTTTTCACTTTTATTTCCGGATTTAAAGAAAGAAGCTTTTCCTTTGCGGATATTAGTTTATCTCTTCCAATATCCTTCTCATGATGCAGATATTGCCTGTTCAGGTTGCTGAGATCTACTTTATCAAAGTCTGCAATTATTAGTTCCCCAACACCTGCAGCCGCGAGATAAGTTGAGATAGGGGAACCCAAACCTCCCGTGCCAACAACAAGTACCTTTGCTCTCCTCAGTTTTTCCTGGCCTTCTTCTCCAAAAAGCATAATCTGCCGAATATATTTTTCTGCTGAATATTTCTCCATTTGTATTCTCCAGGACTGCGATTTGCTATGGTTTTTTGAAAATATATCAGATGTTAAATCATTCTTCCGTCCAGGGTTCAAGCCCTTTTTTCTTGAGATAATCATTAATAGCCTCATGGATTGCCTCTTCTGCAAGCATTGAACAGTGCATTTTTATCGGAGGCAGTCCATCAAGCGCTTCTGCAACTGCTTTGTTTGATAGCTTCCAGGCTTCTTCCAGAGTTCTTCCTTTAATGAGTTCGGTTGCCATACTGCTTGATGCAACCGCAGCTCCGCATCCGAAGGTCTGGAATTTTACGTCTGCAACCCGATCTCCTTCTATCTTAAGATATATTTTCATTATATCTCCGCATTTTGCATTTCCGACTTCTCCAATCCCATCACTGTTCTCAATACTTCCCATATTTCTTGGATTGGAAAAATGATCCATCACTTTAGCACTGTAATCCATGAGCTTTCCTCGCATTGATATTTTTCAATGATCTGATTGTTCTTTTCATTATCTGATTAGTTCTTTCATTATCTGATTGTTCCTTTCAAATAGTCCTATATTCATTTGGGGTCAACGGTGACATATTTCTTAATTTCTGGACGATCTCAGGAAGAACCTCAATTACTCTATCAACATCTTTTTCGGAATTCATATTCCCAAGACTCAGCCTCAGTGAACCGTGAACTATTTCATGCGGGACTCCACAGGCTGTAAGTACATGAGAAGGTTCTAGAGAAGAAGAGTTACAGGCGCTTCCTGTGGATGCATAGATTCCTTTTGAGTTTAATAGGAGCAGGAGAGATTCTCCTTCGATGTATTCAAAAGTAACATTAACATTGTTTGCAAGCCTTTTTGTAGGGTGCCCGTTGAGATGGGTTTTTGGGATCTTAAGCAGACCTTTAATTAGCTGTTCCCGTAACGCAAGCAGGGTTTTGTTTGAGTCTTCAATTTCTCCTGTTGCAAGCTCTATAGCTTTGCCAAGGCCTACTATGGCAGGAACATTTTCGGTCCCAGCCCTGCGTTTCCTTTCCTGAGCACCGCCATGGAGAAGTGTTTCGATTTTAGTGCCTTTTTTTATAAAGAGTGCCCCACATCCTTTAGGCCCCTGGAACTTGTGTCCCGAGAGAGACAGGAGGTCGATATTCATTTTCCGCACATCGATAGGAACGTGACCTATTGCCTGGACCGCATCCGTATGAAAATATATCCTGTTCTCTCTTGCGATTTTTCCAATCTCTTCGATAGGTTGAATTGTCCCTATTTCGTTATTTGCGAGCATTATTGAAATGAGTATGGTGTCGTCTCTGATTGCATTTTTAAGATCCTCAGGAACTATCATCCCATATTTGTCCACCGGAAGGTATGTTACCTCAAAGCCCTGACCTTCAAGCCACCCACAGGTGTGCAGGACTGCATGGTGCTCTATTGAAGAAGTAATTATGTGTTTTCCTTTGCTTTTATTTGCAAAAGCTATACCCTTTATAGCCCAATTATCGGATTCGGTACCTCCTGATGTAAAATAAATCTCGTTCTCTTCAGCGCCGATAGCATATGCAACTTTTTTTCTTGCGTCTTCGACGGCAGTTTTGGAGGTTTTGCCCGGGTCATAAATAGAAGAAGGATTTCCAAAATTCTCAGTCAGGTAGGGAATCATCTCTTCGGCAACTTCCTTTCTTACAGGAGTCGTAGCAGAATTATCCATGTAAATGGTCGTGTTTTCGACTGTCACACCTACACCTTCACAATTGTGAATAAACATAACGATTGTGAATATTTAAGTTTTATCGTAGGATGAGCTTTGATAAAAATAACTTATGTGTTAAAATCAAAAATTTTATATAAAGAACTCCGGAAAAGTAAATTTTGCCCCAAATAATGCTTTTTTGGGGAATAAATTTTTATTTTTGTCTTATTTAGCTATATGAAACTTTGAAGATCAATGAGTATTTATTGTAAAAAATGAGGTGAAATTTTATTGCGCCAATAGAAATGGTAATTTTTTTCCTGGAGATAGCTGTTATGCTGTCCATGGCTTTATTGTGCGGTCAATTGATGAGCAGGCTACACCTCCCGGCTGTTTTTGGCGAGCTTTTCGGCGGCATAATTCTCGGCCCGACAGTTTGGGGGTGGGTCAGTCCCAGCACTTTCCATTGGCTATTCCCAGCATCCGGAGCCATTTTCCAGGGAAGAGACGCTCTTATCCAGATTTGTATGCTATTCTTCTTATTTGCTGCAGGTCTGGAAATGAACTTGAGCCTGGCCAGGAAACGGATCACTAACATAGCCTGGGCCAGCTTAACAGGTATTATTGTACCGTTCGTAATGGGTTTCGGGATGGTTATCCTGTTCCCTGACTTATGGAAAGGGCATTTTCATGTAGATTCATTACTTTTCGCAATCTTCATGGGCACAGCACTGTCGATATCAGCACTCCCGGTGATTGTAAGAATACTCATGGATCTGGACTTGATGAACACGGATATGGGGATGATCATTACTGGTGCTGCAACCATAAATGACCTGATTGGCTGGTCTTTGTTCGCTTTTATTTTAAGTAATTTGTCACCTGAAAGCATCATCAATATTCCACCTTACATGACTTTCCTGCTAGTATTTTTGCTATTTGCTTTCATGCTTACCGTAGGACGAGTCATAGCCCAGGAAGCTCTAAAGTGGCTCAAGTTATATATGCCCTGGCCGGGATCGTTCCTTGGAATTACGGCAGTCCTTATATTGCTTGCCGCAGCCTGTGCTGAAGCTATCGGAATACATGCAGTTTTTGGTGCTTTTTTAGTGGGACTTGCTTTCTCCCAGAACCTGGAAAAACGAGACAATGCGCATGAGATGGTATATCAATTCGTAATGTATTTTTTTGCCCCGCTCTATTTTGTTTCAATCGGCTTGAGAGCTAATTTTGTGGAATCTTTTAATCCGGTACTG
Source organism: Methanobacteriota archaeon (assembly GCA_030837265.1). The sequence continues at coordinate 3,259 of JAUPKV010000389.1, read as the reverse complement.
GTGCTTATGGTCCTTTCTATTGCGTGCATAGGTAAAGTACTTGGAGTTACGTTTGGACTGAGAGTAAGCAAGATGTCGTGGAAGCAGTCTGCAGTCGTAGGCTTTGCTTTAAATGCAAGGGGTGCAATGGAAATAATATTAGCTACTGTCGCAAGAGATGCCGGACTAATAGATGATCATCTATTTGTGGCTTTGATCATCATGGCACTTGTTACCTCCATTCTAAGTGGCCCGATAATGAGTAGATTAAAAAGTTAGTATTTCGTAGTGCTAATATGCCAAACTTATCATAAATCGTATGGATTGTTATTAGATTGCCTCAATCTATATCGCAATGGATTTATGAAATATGATTCCTAAAAACAAGATACTAATAGAAATCTTACAACAATCAATTTATTACCAGTATTTTTTACACTGATAATAAATATATATACATATAAGAGATATTCGTTCACAATTGTGAAATATCAACAGTGATGGTGGTTATGGAAACTCCATGTCAAAAGATTGTGTGGGACCTGGTCCCCGCAATAAGGGCCAGCCTGGCTAGCGAACTTGTAAAAAAAGGACAATCGCAAGCAGCGTCAGCAAAGCTGCTGGGAATTGCCCCGTCAGCCGTTTCTCAGTATATGTCCGGAAAAAGAGGATACAGGATTGAGTTTCAGAGCGAGACTAAAGAGTTGATAGAAAAACTTGCTCAGGACCTGATAGACAATAAGGTCGACGATTTTGTAGTCAGGATATGTCAGATATGTGGCAGTGCAAGAGGAATTGAAAGTAGCTGCAACAGCAACTGCGGTCCGGATCAGTCAGATACTAAGACAGAGAAGTCTAGTGAGTCAGATAATAAAGCGAGGCAATATAAAGAAGAACCGGAGAATAAAAAATAGAACCGGACCAATAAAACAAAAAACGGAATCCGTACAGCTTAAATTCCATGGTTCCTTGTCTTTTAACTCTTTTCTATTCTCTATACCGGGTATATTTTTTCCTCTGAGCATTGAACTTCTAATTCTCGATAACTATATATTTGAGAGAAGATAAATTCACAATTGTGAATATTCATAATTGCTTTATATTGCAATATAATCTTAATAATGGAATAAAAATATTATACTCGTTGAAGTGAGAAAGGTGATAGTATGGGACGGATATATTCCAATATAACCTGGACAATAGGCAGTACCCCCCTCGTCCGGTTAAACCGCATGACAAAAGGTCTGCATGCTGATGTGGTGGCTAAAGTAGAATCTTTCAATCCTATGGGAAGTGTAAAAGACAGAATCGGCCTGGCAATGATCGAAGCAGCCGAACTTGAAGGGAAAATACAAGAAGGCACTACTATTGTCGAGCCTACCAGCGGCAATACGGGAATAGCTCTTGCAGGCATATGCGCTGCCCGTGGATATAAACTCATACTTGTCATGCCTGAAACAATGACGATCGAAAGGAGAAAACTGCTTAAAGCCCTTGGAGCGGATCTGGTACTGACACCCGGCACAGAAGGTATGAAAGGAGCAGTCAGTAAAGCAGAAAATATGGCTGCAGAAAACCCTGCGCTTTACTACATACCACAGCAGTTCCGAAACCCTGCAAATCCTGAAGTCCACCGCAGGACGACTGCAGAAGAAATATGGAAAGATACAGACGGCAAGGCAGATGTGATAGTAGCAGGTGTGGGTACGGGGGGTACTATTACAGGGGTTGCCAGCGTGCTCAAGAAACGGAAACCTGCTTTTAAGGCGATTGCAGTTGAGCCTGCCGAATCTCCGGTGCTAAGCGGCGGAAATCCGGGCCCCCACAAGATTCAGGGAATAGGTGCGGGTTTCGTTCCGGATGTACTCCGGATTGAACTGGTCGATGAAATTATCAAGGTAAGCGGAGACAATGCTGCAGCAACTGCCAGAAGATTAGCAAAGGAAGAAGGCATCCTTGCAGGCATATCATCAGGTGCAGCTACCTTTGCAGCACTACAGGTCGCATCCCGTGAAGAAATGAAAGGGAAAATGATTGTTGTTATTTTACCTGATACCGGGGAACGATATTTGAGTACCGATTTGTTTGATTAACAGATTACTTGACGATAATTTGATAATTAGTCTGATAAATTTGGCCAATTCTTTAGATATGATTTGGAAGATTTCAAATGGGAATCAGGGAAGATATAAAGACAGTCTTTGAAAAGGATCCTGCGGCAAGGTCTACCCTGGAGGTAATATTCTGCTATCCCGGCCTGCATGCGGTCTGGATACATAGGGTCTCTCACTTTCTCTGGAACAAGCATTTCTATTTCCTGGCACGTCTGCTCTCTCATTTCTCCAGGATGTTCACAGGCATTGAAATCCATCCCGGAGCAAAGCTTGGAAAGCGAGTTTTTATAGACCACGGGTCCGGAGTGGTAATCGGAGAGACTGCTGAAGTAGGCGATGATGTCCTCATATATATGGGAGTTGTGTTAGGAGGGACATCCCTGGAAAGGACAAAGCGCCATCCTACTGTTGAAAATGATGTAGTTATAGGGTCCGGGGCAGCTGTACTTGGTCCGATTACCATTGGAAGAGGCGCTAAGATAGGTGCAGGCTCCGTAGTGGTCCGGCCGGTTCCGCCCGGTGCTACTGCAGTTGGAGTTCCGGCCAGGATTGCAGAGCTCCAACCATCCGTGCCCGAAGGGCCGCTAGAACATAATAAGTTACCCGATCCCATGCTCAGAGTAGTAGGTCAGATGCTTGACAGGTTGAGCAGGTTAGAAGAAAAAGTCCAGGCACAAAGATACACATCCGTATATAGGACACCTTTAGAGAAAACTGTTCCTAAAAAAGATGAGCAAATTTATTTGCAGCTAAGAAAGGTAATCGACCCTGAGGTCGGAATAGATATCGTCAAAATGGGGCTGGTCAAAGATGTAATTGTAGATGGTTCAAATGTAAATGTGGATCTAGTATTGACCACTAATCTTTGTCCTATGGCAGATTATATCAAGGACCAGGTCAGGAGAAAAGTTTTCAATGTTGGAGGGATAGAAAAGGTTAGTGTAAACATTCTTGATGAACCCTGGAATTTGGATAGATTCAAAGAACAAACACAAGATCAGTAGTCCCCCTGAAGACTGAAACAAAAAAGACTTAAAGAGCATCTAATTGACGAATTTTCTTTTTTAATCTCTGCATTTTATTCGGTTAATGATATCAATGAAACTTTCTATTTCACTTTTTACATTATCACTGCATATTACAGCAGAGATTGCAACCAGACTATC
>JAUPKV010000388.1 GCA_030837265.1 Methanobacteriota archaeon | reverse complement strand
ATCGAGAATTAGAAATAATGATCAGTAATATATTTACTAGAAAGATTATATATTTTTAATATCATCCATTAATAGGCAATATAGTCAAAATAAAAGAAAGATAAGGCTATATTAATACAAATTGATATAAATTAATTCAAGTCGATAATAAAAAATCCCGGAATACTTGAATATATAACAGCATACTAATATGGAAGACAAAACTAAGTGGGGGAAGAAAAATGAAGAGTAAAATTATACTTACAGCACTTGCTTTGATGTTACTGACTATATCGGCAGCATCAGCATGGCAGATGTCGACAATAGGTGTTGGTCACAACCCTTCTGTATACAGTAACCTTGTAGCATGGTCAGACGACACTTCAGGGAACGGCGGTAATATTCACGTTTACGATTTAAGTGCCAAGAAAGATACTGTTATTAACACTTCATCAGCATTTTATCCAGCTATTTACGGTAACAAGTTAGTTTGGAATGATCAAGGCTCGCAGATTGCCGTATATGACCTCAAGAGCAAAAACGGTTCGTACATCTCACAGAATGCAGACAGTAGCAGTGTTCCAAAGATTTATGGCAATGTTATCGTGTGGAGTGCAAATGATGCTGTCCACATGTATGATTTGTCCAAATCTAATGAAACTGAAATCGGAACAGGCATAAATCCAAATATTGATGGTACAAAGATATCGTACACTGATGATAGTTTCTCCGGCTTCTCCGAGAGCTTCTCTGGGCTTGGATTAGCATCAACGATCAAAGTATACGATATTAGCAAAGGAACGATAAGATCAGTTGGTAGTGGAGACAATTCTCACATCTATGGTAACAAAGTATTGTGGTTAAACTCAGATTCGACCAGTGGAATGACCAGTGGACAGAGTAACCTTGTCCTGTTTGACTTGTCCAATAATAAAACCACAAATGTTACAAGCGGTTCTACCAGTGTCGGGTCATTTGACATATATGGCGACAATATCGTTTATGTAAATCAGAGTGGCAGTTCAGATCTGGGTGACTTTAGCGACATTACTGATATTATAGGTAATATTGATATGACAGGCAGCACAGGCAGCACCGGCGGTGTTCCATGTATATACAGCATATCTAAAGGAAAAGTAACAGAGATGGCTAACGAAACACAGGCTGGAAACATCGATGTGTATAGTAACACAATTGTCTGGGATACACCTGCATCAGGCAGTAACATCACTGTCTATCAGGCGGCATCTAGCTCATCCAGTTCGTCCAGTTCATCCAGCTCGTCCAAAGTGACAAAACCAGTCGCTGCGTTCACTGCTAACAAGGTATCTGGTACGCATCCACTAACAGTAACTTTCACTTACAAAGGAACTGGCGGCACTCCAGATTCATATACCTGGAACTTCAATGACAAAACTTCAACTGTTACCACTACCTCTAAAACTGTAACTCACACCTTCAAGAATAAAGGTACATTCACCGTCTGCTGTACAGCGAAAAATAAAGCGGGTAGCAACACAGCAACGAAGAGCAAATATATAACCGCAAAGTAAAGTAGCGATTCTACTACTTTACAATTTTAAGTTTATGAAGCAAAGGAGAACTCTCTCCTTAGCGACTTTTTTAATCAATTAATTATTTAAGTCCGGATTCTTTAACTAGATCTGGCTTTTAAAGAAGCTTTCTTGAGTTTTTGGAAGTTTGATTTTTGTATTTTTGTCAAAATCTTCAACAAAGCGACTAGAACTAAATACAAATTAATTTATAGTGCCGGATGCAGTAATAAAAGATGATTGAGAATGAGAATGATTAACATAATACGCCGTTTAATAATTGCATTTATTATCTTATTTGCTGTAGTAATTATCGAGGCAGCTTATTTAGGACTACATCCGAAGAATGACTATTCCATTAATGGTAGTACTTATTCGGTTGCTGCTCCTTTCATCACTAACTTTTCAGATATAAGTAGCCCTATAAATATAATATTCCTACTCATAGTGTTCATTATAAGTTACATGATTGTCTCAAATATGATAGACAAGAAAAAAGCATCACAAAAGGTTGGAATAAAACAGCTTCGGAAATGAGCACAGGCAGGAATTTTCGCCTTCTTGCTTTCAGTACAAATAGGGTAACTGCTTAAGAAGTCTTCAGATCAAAAAGGCTTTTATTCTCTAAACCCAAATTCAAATGGGTTCAGGAATGTGCTTTGACTGAGAAACCGTAGTATGAAACTTGATCTACCTGAAGACAATATTCTTGACAACTTTCATGCCTGCTCGTTTCTTAATAACACATGTCAAAAGAATAAGATTACTTAGTTTTTTTATAGGGGTATTCAAATGAGAAAGATTACAGAGCAAAATCTTATCAATGCGTTTGGAGGAGAAAGCCAGGCGCACATGAGGTATTTACATTTTGCAGATCAGGCTGAAAAAGAAGAATTTAGTAATGTTACCCGCTTATTTCGCGCAATCGCCTATGCAGAATATATACACGCGGGAGACCATTATCGAGAGTTAAGACATCTTGATGGGGGATATGTTGCAAATAGCATGGCAGCTTTCGGGCCGGGAGATACTAAGAAGAATCTTGGACTGGCTATCGCTGGCGAAACATATGAGATTGAAGAAATGTATCCGGCATTTATTGAGATCGCAAAATTTCAGGGGGAAAAAAGCGCACAAAGAAGTTTCGAATGGTCTTATGCCTCTGAGAAATTGCATAAACTGCTCTTTGAGAAAACTCTGGATTCGGTTAATTTAGGAAAAGATGTTGAACTGGGTCCGGTCCAGGTTTGTGAAGTATGCGGGTATACACTTGAAGGAGAGGCACCCGATAGATGTCCAATTTGTAACGCATTAAAAAACAAGTTTACAGCATTTGAGTAACGTTCATACATATTGCAATTTTAAAATAGAGTTCCCAAATGAAGCCATCTCTGTATTACCTTTAGGGGAACTCTTCCGTTCCCAATGTCTTTCTTTTAATATTAGTTCTACTTTTAATCAAATTAAGAAAATAACTGAGCGAAATATCTACAAACATTAGAAATATATTTAGAAACACTTAAAACTTTTGGAAAGTTTATTTATACTACTCGAATCTCAAGTCCGGAGTGAATCTCGAAAAATCGAGAAATATCAGGTTTAAGCATATGACTCAAAAGAAAGAATACATGCGGTATTTTACAAAACAAAGCTGCTACCCTAACCAGGCAGAAGCGATGGAAAAAATCAACTCGGCTCTCTTGCAGGAGAAAATAGTACTTTTTGAAGGAGCATGCGGTACAGGCAAAACTCTGAGTGCACTTGCTCCTGCACTGAATGTGGGGGCGAAACTTAAAAAAACTGTCATCATAGTTACGAATGTGCACCAGCAGATGGTCCAGTTTATAACTGAGGCAAAAGAGATCTCTCAAAATAATAGTATAAAAACAATTGTGCTTAAGGGCAAGACATCTATGTGCTCGGAAAATCTCGACTACGACGAGTGCAAACTGAAAGGAGAAAACACATACGATCTTCTTGAGTTTGAAAGGGAAATTTCCTCAAAGGAAAAAGAGCTTAAAGATGCATATGAGAAGTATAAGAAGACAAAAGATCCATCTCTTTTCGCCCTCAGGACCGAGCTCGAGAAGGAAACTGAAGAAGCACGGAAAAAGGCTCAGTCCTTAAGGAGCCATTCTTGCCCCAAGCTTTACGAAGTCCTGAGATTTGAGGGAAACGAATTTTCTTCCTGGCTTTTTTCCGATGTAAGGAGTCACGAAGAAATAATGGAATATGCACAATACCGGGATATGTGTGGATATGAACTGCTTAAAAGATCT
>JAUPKV010000387.1 GCA_030837265.1 Methanobacteriota archaeon | reverse complement strand
TCGTCTTTCAATTTTACCTGAAAATTTACTCAATACTGTTTTACTTTTTATTGTAAATATTTATACGCTTGCCCGCTATCAGTTTGTACAATTTACTGTAAAATTTACTTAATTTACTTTTTTCAGTAAAAATATACACATTTTACATTTTCTTAATACAGAAAATTAATATCCTCTCTTCTTCTCTCTACATATTCTGCTAATTCAAACCCTTTCCTTTCTATTACCTTCCTTCTCGGGATAAGTTTCCCTTCATACTCTATTCTTTCACTCATTCGGGTTTCATAAGCCTTACTTAACTTATCTGTCCCACCTTCTCTTAATCTAAGAGAATAATTATTCATTCTCAAAAAATCACTTTTAGGTACTCTAAAACCCTTTGAGAATAATCTTATCAGGGTCTTGCTTTTTCAGATTATGAATTAAGAGATCTTAAAAAACAACTAATTGCATGAAGTTTTTCTTTATGATTTAAATCTTCACATATTCAATGAGTGCCTATAGATAACGTTTTAACATACGTTTTAGGAATTCGATAACTAATTTATCCCTTTTAAGATAAGGAATTAATTTTCTTTCCTATTTTGAGAATTTTTCAGCAGGATATCTTTTTGTGGATCCGGGCGAGCAAAATTTTTTTGCAGAAAAGAATACTTTTTCTTTTACTTGAGGGAAAGTTAGATTTCTAACTATAATACGTAAAAAAACTAGTCTTTATTTAACTTTCTTCTAAAAAACGAGCGTTTATTGTAACATTAAACGTATGTGATATGTTTAAATAGTTTTAGTTACATTAAACGGACTTATGGGAAAAATCCTCGGATATGCCAGAACTTCAACATCTAAACAAGAAATCGACAATCAAATTATTGCACTTAAGGAAGAGGGGGTAAAACCAGAGAATATATTCTATGATGAAGGGGTATCTGGCGTAACATTGGCTAAAAATAGAAAAGCCTTCAAAAAAGTCTATGACCTGATTCAATCCGGCGAAGTTGATAGGTTATACGTCTTTGAGCTCTCACGGCTTGGCAGGTCCTCAGCTGAGACATTGCAACTTTTCATAGATATTGAGCTTAAAGGGGTTCAAATAATCTCTTTAAGCCCGAATGAGGCATGGACTAAATTAGTAGATGAAAACATGAAGGGAATCCGAAACATATTTGTTAGTATGTTTGCTTGGTTTGCAGACATCGAGAAAAAATCCCTATCTGAACGTACTAAATTAGGTCAGGAAAGAGCCCGGAAAGAAGGTAAAATTATAGGCAGGCCCGAACGTGAGCCAGATCAAAAGGAATACAACAGGCTAAAACTTACAGGACTTAAACCTGCTCAAATTGCTAGGGTAATGCAAGTCCCTCCATCTACTCTGTATAAATGGGTGGATGCCTGGGAAGAAGAAGAACGGGTTAAAAGAAATAAGGAGTTATAATAAAAAACATTCGGGGGGAATAAATCATTTTAACGTTCCCAATTAAAAAACAATGGTTTGATATGATTAAATCAGGGGAGAAAAAGGAAGAATACAGAGAAATAAAGCCATTTTATATTTCGCGGCTTGGGGCTCTACAGGGGCAGATAATAGATATTTGTTTAAGGAATGGATATTCCTCTACATGTCCTTCTCTTATAGTCTCGTGCGAAGTAACAACAGGGACAGGACTTAAAGCCTGGGGAGCGGTCCCAGGTAAATATTGCTTTGTCCTGAAAATAAAAGAGGTTAAGGGGGTACTAATCAATGCTTAAAAAACTCTCTATAATCTCTTTATTATTACTCTCAAGTACTCCAGGAGGGGCTGTGACCGTCATACCAGTCTCACCGGACAGCTGGACCTGTTACGATCACTCCCTTAACTATACAGCTGAAAACCCTAATTACGGAATGGTCTTACTATCCTTTAACCCTAAATTTATAGGTGTGTCCCATTATGTTAATTATACAAATCTTACAGAAAACAGCATAGAAATACATGACGGCCTTTTAGGTTCTGATTATGTTCTTATAAACTGGCAGGAATACGGATATTATCATTTCTGGGGCTCAGGCGAAACCCCTGTAAGAAATTATCCATACCTGCGAGATAATAGAAAAGAAGTATTAGAATAATATTAATGTCACTACATCGCAGCTTTAGCATTGAAATAGCGGGGATCAGCCCTTACTTGCTCCTAAAATCCTGCTCAACTTTTCTTTTTCTGCATCCGTGAAATCAAGATATTTCATAGCTCTCGTAATCGCATTAGTAAGCTTCTTCTGTTCAGCCTGGTATCTGCGCTCAGGTACTATTTTCTTGCTATAATACCCGCTAAGATGTGCGGTTTCTTTTAGGTCCTGACATTGAGCATCAGTTAGATTTGCGTACTGCATGGCCTGAATTACAGCTTTTTTGAAGATTTCCTTTTCTGCGTCTTTTCTTGATTCGCTTATTGTGCTGCTAGATATCTCTTTCATCACTGTTGTATTGAGGATATCAATTATTTTTTTATGCGCGTTTCCTTCCTGGTCTTTGTACTCTATATACATTGTAATGTTCCCGGATCCAGACCATTTTATAGTACTGTTTGTAAGATTTTTATCCTTTGAAACAACAGAATACCTTTTCATAGACGGCTTAGAGGAAATATTGATAGAAGAAGACTCAAAATATACTTTTACGTTTTTCGCGTCTGCGTCTGTGAGCCTGGTCTGTATCACAGTATAATTATATGTGCTTCGTTGAGTGGTGATCGAGCTCACAGTCCAGCAGGGCATTATAGCAGAATCCAAAGAACATCTTATTTTCCCTGGATACGTAAATGTAAGTCTATGTGTATCGTTTCCGAAATACACAGTTTTATCTTTTGGAATTATGATCTTCTCATCATACAGGCCATCTTTTGAGATCTCAAACATTACGGCTGTAACTTCTCCATCCCAATTAATAGAATAATCTGTAAGAACTGCCTGATAATCTCCTGCCGTGAATGAATCACCTGTTACCATATTTTTAGCGGTTACATACTTCCATTCACTAGCGGATACTGTACTAGAAAAAAACATAAGTGCTAAAAAGATTAATATTAATAATTTTTGCGACTGCTTCACGGTTCCCACTCCTATTATAATTCTATAATCTTCACGTTCTCTATAACTCCCTGCGGGTTATCGATAGAATATCGAATATCAATTTCTATTATATCTCCCTGGGCAATATTCTCCGGAAACATCCCTGCAGGGAAATACTCTATCTGATTCGTATCAATTTTCTGCAATTCTATATATTTTCCAGAAAAAGAAGTATTCCCTGTATATCTATATACTAACTCTTCTTTCTGCCCCAACTCTAAATATACAAACAAAAATAGGTATAAAACCAAACTTATAATAATCAAAATCTTTCCTATTTTTCTCTTATCCATCTATACCCTCTTATATCTGCTTCAGTATACAGGTAAAAATCAGCTTCGTGAGCGTTGACATATCCGTATTATACTTTTTTGCCTTTCTCTTGAGATCGTCCTTCACTTCGCGGGGCAACTTCACAGTAAATACTTCAACACTATTCTTTTCTCTGGTCATGGTTTCACCGTCCTTTCTGGCCTCCGGATCCCGACGCTGCTCTCTGCCTGGTGCGGTCCGTTGGCCTCAAAATCTACTTAGATATATGTTAATGTATATACCTGAATATAAATACATGTACTAACCAATTTATTCTTAATTATTATTAAAATTATTCATTCTATTCTAAACATAACAAACTATATATTTATCTTATCTTTACCTATAGCATGAGGTTTTCTTATTAACCTCTAAAAAAACGGAATAAAAAGCTCAGAGGTATATATTCTTGTTTAAACGTCTTAGGGGTTATATAGAAGATTTAAAAACTCAGTTATCTATTCTAAAATCTCTCTGCTTCTCTAGTATCGCTATCGGTGCTTCTTGTTCTCACAGAAAGCTCAACAGGGATACTATAGAGTATATGCAGGGGTGTCTCGATCAAAAAAAGAAATCTCTGAAACAGAAAAAAGGAGTTTAAAGTATGGATATTGTAGACGGTGTAATAGGTCTTGGGGTATTCGTCATTGTCCTGGCAATCGTGGCAATGATAGTCTCAAAAATCGCTCCCAGTGTAGTGGGTACTGACGCAATTTCAAACGATACCATTGCAGCTATATTCTCAAGTGGCTGGTCCGCTCTCGGGCTCGCTGCGGTTGCATCTATCGTTATCGGTGCGGTCCTGATTCTCGGCGTTGTAATGAATCTCCGCAGAAGCGCATAAGCAGGTGAGGCTCTTGCTCTCATCTCTTTACATCTTTTTTGGTCTCTCGACTCTTTTAATTTTTTTTCTGGCTTTCTACGATTACGGGGTATCACGTTCCAGAGTCGCGGTATTGCCGTCATTACTCTCCTTTGCTCTCGGGCTGCTTATGTTTGCCTTCTCCTGGAATGTCACTTATCAGTCAGGAGGAATTGAACTCTCAGCCCTGCAGGGATGGGAAAGCTACGCATTAGCGGGTTTCTGGGCCATAATAATGATAGTCGGTTTCCTGCTCACAATGGTTATAGTGCTCGAAAGTCCGAAAGAATTAAACTAATAAGGGGGCGGTAAAATTGGACGATATCCCAACAGAAGAATATCAAAATAATCCTAACTATGGCTCTTCTTACATCCCTGGAAACATTCCAGTGAATCCTTCCAGGTCTTACGGGGAACAGCTAGATTTTATAAAAGAACTCTTGAAAAAAGACGAACTTAAAGAACACATCTCTTCAGATCTTGAAATCTATTTTGATAGCATCGTAAAAAACATAGCAGTAGCTAATTTTTCCGAAGCAGAAATAAAACTAATGATTCTCAGATTTGACGATCTGAAAACAGCTTTTCTTATGCAGTTTCCTCCAGGAGCTTATACTCATGAAATGGAAACTCAGTTCACAGCTCTTAGAAACGTTTTATGCTCGGAACTTTCAAGAGCAAAAGACGGTTTCGAAAGAAAACTTATGGCAACAAGCATACAGCAATCTTACATGCAGTCAGATCTCAGAGGATACCCTCAGCTCGGTTCAAGTTCAAACAGCGGGGGATTTTTTGGAAAAATAAGAAGGATGTTCAACAGATAAATATATAGGGGTTGGTATAAAAATGATAACTATTCTCTTACTACTTCTGGTATTCGTGCTTCTATTAATTATTCTCGCTCTTGTGGGATACGCATTATTAACGGCTCCGTTCGCGGTTCCGTACCTGATAACTAAATTCAAAAATGGTATTCTTCTCATTCTTAAAACCGATACGGGTAGGTATGTCTTTACTCCATTAAATAAAAACTATCACTC
>JAUPKV010000040.1 GCA_030837265.1 Methanobacteriota archaeon | reverse complement strand
TTTACATTACTAATTTTGATAATGTTAGAGACTTTGGACATAAGAAATATATTCTATTATATAGTAATGTATGAGCATAGAATAAAAATCTAACAAATTTATAGAAAAAGCCACCTCTGGAGAATAACAATGGATCCATTAGAAAGAATCTTTGGGAAAACTGCACAGATGATAGTACTAAAAAATCTGATTGAAAGACAAAACGAACCAACTTATCTTTCAGGAATAGCTGAAGAAACGGGATTATCTCACTCAAGCGTATCAAGGGTTATCACACCTTTAGTCTCTGTAGGTGTTGTTCAAGAAAAACTCATGGGAAAGCAAATTAGAATATTCCAATTGAATATGGAAAGTGATGCAACAAGCTTGATATTAGACTTTTACACCAAAATTAATCAAATGGATATTAATAAATAAACCTGGATTATTACTTTTTTATCTTTTTTACATTATTGTTTTATCCTGAAATTATTTCGCTTTAAAAATTTAGTAAGTTCCATATGAACAAATATTATAAAATTCAAAGCTACGATTTCTTTCCGCTATCAAGAAAAGAAATACATAGGCAATTGTGGAAAATCTGCATTAGGAGATTAGAATGTCACTTACTGGACTTTCGTTACACTGCCATAGAACTATTTATGTTGGACAATACGCAATTGAAGTACAGAACCACAAACAATAAGCTTATAATTACAACTTTCTAAAGGTTAAATTTCACCTAATATGCGGTCACCCAAATCAGTAGTCAGATTTCATTGAATGTGGTTACTTATTGACGAACCTTTTGGTTCGCGGATCGTCGTTCGAATCGATATATTCAGTACCAAGCGGCCCTATCGACATCACCTGCGTGATGTAGTCGCCGGACTTTGCCCAGTGAAAGTGTGATGTGTTGCCGGGCAGAATGATCACGGCACCTGGCGGATAGGCTACCAACTTCTCGGCGTCGAACTGATAGGCCGATGTAGAAGATACCGGAGATGACTGTGTAAATTTGGTTTTCCAGATGCTTGTGTGGCATCAACTTTACGCCGCGGGGCACCTTGACCCTGATCACGTAAGGGCCTTTCTTAATCGATTCGTTTGTTGCTGAAAAAAACCCTTATCCCACGCAGATTTGACAGAACCTACCTCTTTCCAACTAGCGCAGTGATCTGAACGCTTTCCGTAGTTCACGGCTAAAAAGCTTGGGCTGTTCCCATGCCGCGAAATGACCGTCCTTATCGAGCTTGTTGTAATAGATCAGTTTGGGATATGCTTGCTCTACCCAACTCCGTGGTGCCTGATAGAGCTCATCGGGAAAGGCGCTCACAGCAACCGGGATATTGACGTTCCTGACGTCGAAGAAGCCACCCTTTGCCACCTGCTGGGTGTCCCAGTAGAGGCGAGCAGAGGAGATTCCGGTATTCGTTAACCAGTAGAGTGTGACGTTGTCGAGGACGTCGTCCCGCGTGAGGCCTTCTGTCTCTCCGTCGAAGACACGTGCGATGAGTGTATAACTCGCCGCGTCGTGGTCGAGCATCCAGGCCGCTAGGCCAACAGGTGAATCGGCAATTCCATACAGTGTCTGGGGTCGGTTCCCCATCTCCTGGGCGTAGGCTAAGCCGTGCTTATAGAAAAAGTCAAGCTGATCCCAAGCATGCTTCTCGTCGGCTGAAAGACCTGCAGGAGGTGCTTCGTTGAACGTGAGCGCCCTGCTTATGTCGGCTGGTACAGCGGCAGGCATGTTTGTGTGGATGCCGAGTAATTCGGGAGGTTCAAGCAGAGCCATATTCTCTGAGACTGCATTCCCCCAGTCGCCACCCTGCGCCACATAGCGCGTGTATCCGAGGCGCTTCATCAGCTCGATCCAGGCACGTGCGATGCGGACGGGATGCCAGCCCGGAGCGTCGGCTTTCCTGAAAATCCATAGCCCGGCAGCGACGGAATAACAATGTGAAAAGCGTCCGATGCGCTCGCCCCATGGGCGGTGGGATTGGTCAGTAAATCGACAATCTTGAGCTGCTCGATTATTGATCCAGGCCAGCCGTATGTAACGATAAGCGGCAACGCATCTTCATGTTTCGAACGAACATGAATGAAATGAATGTCTAGCCCATCGATCTCGGTCATGAACTGCGGAAAAGCGTTCAGTTTCGCCTCGCACTTGCGCCAATAGTAATCTGTCTCCCAATAGTGCGTAAGTTTCTGAATCGTCGCCAATTGTACGCCCTGGGATTGATCGTTAACAGTCTCCCGGTCAGGCCATCGTGTCGTCGAGATGCGTCGGCTGAGGTCGACGAGTGCCTCTTCCGGAAAGTTGATCTTTTTGAAGGGGCGGACTGCGATAGAAGAGCTCGATTCACTTTGATCCACGACGCTAAGATTATTAAGAAGATCCGCAGCAGCATTCCAGCCTAAAACTGTGAAACCGGCTGCGGCTGTCATCATTTAAAGAAAGTTTCTGCGGCTAATTTTCATTAAAGATTACCTATATGCAATAAATTAACATTCTTTTTTATAAAAACGATCATATAATATGCGTGGGAAACATAATTAAGAACAGGAATTTGATTGTTTGAGTTGTGAAAATATGAAATAAACCGAGACAAGTTTTAAGGCGAAGATATTTCAGGATAAAAATAATAATTGATGCATGACCTGCAAGTGCATTTGCAGTATAGCCTAGGAAGGAGTAAAAAATATTTTGAAATTTTGACTTTAAGACTATAAGCGTTCCGACATCAGAGCATACTTTTGAGCATATACTTAGTACAAAACGTTTGGAAGCGCTGGTAGATGGGATCTTCGCCTTTTCCATGACACTGTTGGTACTCGGTATCTATTTGCCTGTGAGTATACCCACAGCTTCTGCCAACCAGGCAATCTTAAAGAAGGGCAGCAATAAAGATGAAAAGCTTCAAGGTAACTCTTGATAGGATCGAAGAAGACATCGCGGTACTGCTTGTAAGGGATGAAGAGATTGTTAAAGTCAACATCCCTTTCACTTTATTGCCTGTAGAAAGCAGGGAAGGTGATATTCTTGATATTACGATTGTCAGAGATGTGCAGGAGACCGATGCTGCAAAAGAAAGAGTAACGGGTTTGCTTGAGAAGCTGCAAAAGAAGAATAAGACTTGATAAGAGTCATGGACAGGGTGAAAAACA
>JAUPKV010000386.1 GCA_030837265.1 Methanobacteriota archaeon | reverse complement strand
TTTGGAGGGGGGTTGCAGCTATCTATAACAACTCTTGCTGTAGCTTTTATTTTTCTCTTTTTTGGAGTTTCCAGAGAAACTGCAATTTTCCTCGGACTTCTGGTGGCATTAAGCAGCACGGCAATAGTCCTTAAAATCTTGCAGGAAAAAGGGGAGATTTACAGCCTTCACGGGCGGACTTCTCTAGGAATATTAATCTTTCAGGATGTGGCTGCAGTAATGATAATTCTCCTGATTCCTCTCCTTGCAGGAACTCAGGGAACGGACAAATCTTTCCTCGAGCTTATCCTGCAGGGGCTCGGGCTCATACTGTTTACTATATTCAGCGCCAGATATGCAGTCCCCTTTATCATGTTTCAGGTAGCAAAGACGCGTAATAGCGAACTTTTTCTCCTGAGCGTTGTTGCAATAGGACTCTCTGTTGCCTGGCTGACTTCTATGGTCGGTCTCTCTCTGGCTCTTGGGGCTTTTCTTGCCGGTCTGATCATCTCGGAGTCCGAATATTCGATCCAGGCACTTGGGAACTTAATTCCTTTCAGAGATATGTTCATGAGCATTTTTTTCATTTCAATGGGTATGCTTCTTGACCTGGGCGTATTAAGAGAACATTTGCTCTTTATACTGGCTGCAACTCTGGGAGTACTGATTTTGAAAGCTTCAGCAAATTCCCTTAGCACTTTCCTCATAGGTTTTCCTTTGCATACTATGATCCTGGTTGGTTTTTCCCTCTCTCAGGTTGGAGAATTTTCCCTCATTCTTGCGAAGGTGGGTTTTACGAGCGGGTTGATAACTTCTGAAGTTTATCAAGAGTTTCTTGATATCGCCGTAATTTCCATGGTACTCACTCCTTTCATAATGAGTATGGGGTATCGGACTACATCTTTTGCCGAGTCTCTTCCCTTGCCTTCAATAATAAAATCTGGATGGTACAGGCGTTTTAAGGAGCACGTACCTCAAGATGCGCCCGAAAACCATGTGATTGTGATAGGTTTCGGGGTAAATGGAAGAAATGTCGCGAAAGCTGCTAGGTCGGCTTCTATCCCCTATCGGATAGTCGAGATCAATCCTGAGACCGTCAGGCAGGAAAAGCAGAAAGGAGAGCATATCCTTTATGGAGACGCTGCCCAGAAAGCTGTGCTGGAACATGCAGGTATCAGGACTGCGAAATCGGTTGTTGTGACTGCAGGGGACCCTGTAAGTTCCAGAAGAGTTATTGAAGCCGCCCGGAGACTAAATCCTGAAGTTCATATTATTGCCAGGACACATTTCCTGAGTGAGCTGGACAAGTTTTATGCCGCCGGGGCAGACGAGGTTATTTCTGATGAGTTTGAGAGCTCAATAGAAATTTTCACAAGAGTGCTCCACAGGTATCTGGTTCCTGGGAGTGAAATTGATTCTCTGGGCTCAACATTACGCTCCGACCATTACAGGATGCTCCGCAGCCCTGATATTCCCCGGAAAAAGTTCTGTGACCTGGCTCTTGATTTTGCAGATGTGGAAATAAGGAGTATCAGGGTTGGGAAACTTTCTAGGGCTGCAGGAATGACCATTGGAGATCTCAATGTCAGAAAAAAATATGGAGTCTCTATACTTGCAATTTCCAGGCATCATAAACTTATCTCCGAGCTGCAGGCAGAGACTGAAATCCTTGCAAATGATATCCTGCTTGTAATCAGCCCGCCGGAAAAGCTTGATGAAGTTAAGAAACTTTTTGAAGATCAGGTTGGATAAGGTCCCTGATCTTAATATTTTCGCAAACATTATTGAAAATACGCAATTTTAAAGAGAATACCAAAACTCTGGACCCATGAATATTTACTTATATTAGTATGTAAAATTACTCATACCTACATGATTATTAGTGTACATATGACAAATCTTAACACTTACTCTTATGTATCTACGGGGTCATAAATTGAAATCTCAATAATCTCAATATCTACTGGTAAGGAATAAGATTCCAATTATGCCTCTTTGACTATATGCTTTAAATATTTCCGCTGCTCAAAAACTACCTTGCATCTTTTATCAGGTGGAAAATTCTTATGATGAGGGATTTTAAAGAAACCTTTCTTGAAGTTATTCAGGCTGTATTGCCTCTTACTCTGGCAGTGGTAGTGATTATGCTGGTATTTCTCGGTTCAAATCTGGGTCATATGACATCCTTTTTGACCGGCACAATACTGGTCATAGTAGGAATGACTTTTTTTCTTATGGGAGTCAAACTGGGCATGCTGCCAATGGGTGAGGCTATCGGGTCAAATTTGCCAAATCATGGATCACTGATATTTATTGCAGTTGCAGCATTTCTTCTCTCTTTTCTGACAACTGTTGCGGAACCTGATGTAAGAGTTCTGAGCAGCATGATTGATTCAGTTTCAAAAGATACTATAGACCGCAATTTGCTGATAGTATCAATAGCTTTTGGAGTAGGGTTTTTTGTGACCTTTTCCATCCTGAGGATAATTTACGGAATCCCGATAAAATATCTTTTTGCAATAAGTTATCTAGTTATAATTATACTGTCCTTTTTCACACCACCTGAATTCCGTGCTATTGCCTTTGATGCAGGAGGCGTGACTACCGGACCTATGACCGTACCTGTAATTATGGCACTGGGGATCGGGACCGCTTCAGTACTGCAGGAGAGGTCTCAGCTTTCGGAAGGCTTTGGGCTCATCGGTTTTGCTTCGATAGGCCCCATACTCAGTCTGATGATACTGGGGGTACTATCTTCATGAGTTCAGGGAGTACCGACGGAATATTATCTGTGGTTATCGAGGTTAGCCAGGCACTTATCCCTCTGATATTATTTTTTATCATATTCCAGCGCCTGTACCTGAAATTACCCAGGTTACAGCTAATTAAGCTTTTTACAGGAATGTTTTTTACTGCAATTGGAATGATCCTGTTTCTATACGGAGTTTATAACGGCTTTTTTCCGGTAGGCACGGAAATAGGTAAATTTTTTGGTGGCTCTGACAAAAAGAGCCTGCTAATCCCGATAGGTTTTGTCCTTGGGTTTCTTGCCACCTTCGCAGAACCTGCCGTAAGAGTATTATGTTATCAGATAGAGGAATCTTCCAGCGGTTATATCAGTTCGAAGCTCATGCTCTATACGCTTTCTTCCGGAGTTGCTGTATTTGTCTCCATTGCAATGGCAAAACTTGTTTACGGAATTCCTTTCCTTTATATAATAGTTCCAGGATATTTGCTTGTCCTTGTTCTATTATGGTTCTGCGACAAGGATTTCATAGCTATTGCATTTGATTCTGGAGGGGTTGCAACAGGCCCTATGGCTGTGACATTTCTAATGTCAATGGCTGTAGGAGTAGCCTCGGTGCAGGAAGGCGGAAACCCCATTGTAGACGGTTTCGGCCTTATAGCAATGATAGCACTTGCACCTATTATCTTTGTTATGCTTCTGGGCGTTTATATAAGATTTATTGGAGGTAGAAATAATGTCGAATGAAGGAGATTTTGTACTGGTAGTAACCATTGTAAAAAAAGGCTGGGGCGACGAGGTAATCAAGGCTTCCAGAAAGGCCGGTGCCCAGGGTGGGACAATCTTATATGGGCGTGGTACGGGTATACATGAAAATAAAAGTATTCTTGGCCTGATGATCGAACCTGAGAAGGAAATCGTATTTACCATAACCGAATCAAGTATAGCGGACGATATCCTGAAATCTATTACTGAGGCAGTAAAACTCGATGAACCTGGAACAGGTGTGGGATTTACAATCCCTGTAGATAAAGTGTTTGGCATTTCTCGTTATTTTTGTGAAATAAAGGGTACACTGCAAAAGGATCTCTAATTATAAATGCGGTACTGAGAAGAAAGGAAAGTTCATGAGGTTCAATAACTTCTAATGAATGAGGTCTAAAGTGTTTGAAGTTCTTCTTGATACTCAAGCTCAGGACTTTTTGAGATCTGCAGACGAAGTCACTTATTCACGTGCTAGGGAAATCTTTGAAGGACTTACTCTCGATCCTGTTCCCAGGGATGCAAAAAGGATAATCGAAAGTCAGGAAAAACTTTTCAGACTACGATCCCGGTATCTAAGACTGCTTTATAGAGTTGATTATGGGAATAACACGATTGTAATTATAATAATTGAACCTTTAAGTCGCATGTACAGCTAAACCAAAAAGATGCAGGAAAAATTAAAAGAAAATTGAAGAGAAAGTTCCACCTTATTCGCGGACATTTTCAAATAACTTCCTAATATTAAGCAGATTCTCAGGTTTCCCTAGAAGAACGCAGGCATCCTTTGCTTGAAGAAGGAAATTCCCTTCAGGAGTGTGGATTATGTTCGAGTCTCTACGAACTGAAAGTACTGTTACTCCGTGTTTCTTCCTGAATTCCATATCTGCAAGGGTTTTTCCGTCAAAACTTGAACCATCCCCCACTTTAATAACCTGAATCTCTACTCCTGGAA
>JAUPKV010000385.1 GCA_030837265.1 Methanobacteriota archaeon | reverse complement strand
TTGAAGTAATTCTCCCAACTGTTTTTTCAATCCAATTTCAGTTTGACAATGAATTTGTCTGCCAAATTCCCTTGTCTCTTCTAAAAATGTCATAAATTATGTATGGTAGGTTCCATTCTCATTTTATACCGGAATTTTCGACAAAGAGAATTCCATATAGTACCATGTTGAAATTATTATTCATACAATATAATATATTAAGAAATATAAGTTAGAATTTATTTAATTTATTGTATAATATAGATAGGTTTCCTATTTTATTCTCAATAATATTATTTTTAGGCTAATTTGTTAAACGTTATCATAATTACAAATTTTAGTTTATATATCTGAAGTTGTAGAATCAGGTATTATAAGGATAGAAGCTCTGCAAGGCATAATAAAAGAAGGACTAAATTTTTTTACTTCATTATTTTTTCGATCCTGGATTAAGATATTCGGGTCGAATCTTATGGTTTGTTTCCTTTTAAAATCAATAATTAACTTTCTTTTTGTGTCTCGTGACTAAAATATTAATCGAGGTGTTCTTACATTATTTATGCACCTACCTAAAATTCTTTTATACAAGGTCAACAACTTTTAATAACATAAGCTTCTAAAACTAGAATCGGTGGGGTAATTAATGCATTTTCGATATGGATATGCTTCTTCAGTATTACGAGGGTAGTGTATACTATCAAGTAACTTCCAAAATAAAATGATTTTTAGATAACTTTGGATTTTAGTATATCAGAGCATTCGACAACGTGATGCTTGAAATTATTCTGGATGGAATGCATTATCAGTGGGGTTTTGATAATATGACATTAAAAAATATAAAAGATGTAATAAGAGTCGTAATAGGAAAAAGAAGCTTACAATCGGGAACAATCAAAGAAATAGCTAACTGGATCCATGAGCTAGAGTTTCTGATAATTAAGATAATGCTATTTGCTATAGGTATCCATCACCTATATGTGTACACGATGAAGACAATGTTTTAAGTTTCATCCTGCTCTGAAGAGGGGCTAATTCGACACTTGAAACTGCCCAAGTTCTTCAATTTATTTTTTAAGTGCGTAAGACATATATAATATTATGCAATTGTTACTAATGGTGGCTTCTTTTATAACCGGGCAAGGGAAAAACTAACCTTCAGAACATGGGGCGTGGGCCTTCGATCTGTAAAATATACCTTAGGTTATGAAGCAAGAAACCATGTCGTTAGCTTTGAAGTAATTCATTGTTATCATTTGTAGGGTTCAGAATTTGCTTAGAGTTTTGTGGGGAACTTCGGTGGGTGAGTATTTATAATACAACCAGAAGCTGTTTTCCCATCTAAAACGGGCTGAGGGTGATGATTCTTGTCTGCCGGGCTTAAGCCAGTGACTAAAATCGATTGTGATATCTCAGGAGATGCTTCTCTGGAGAGGCTTTTATACTACTTGTATGGTCCAGATATCTCAGTTCTCTCAATGAAGCTGCTTTATATTGAATCTCAGATGATAACTATTGCTCTAAAATTAGGCTATCAGCATCATATTTTGAATAATAAAAATAAGAAAGGAGATCCTTGAAACATGAGTGAGTTGATAGTTTTCTCGTTTTCGACTGAAACTGGTGCATCTGAAATGGATGAAGCTATTCACATGCTTAAAAAAGAGGAGTTGATAACTCTTGAAGATGCCGCAGTTGTCGTTCGAAACCATGATGGAAAGGTAAAGGTAAAACAAGCCACAAACCTTGTGGGTGCAGGTGCTGTTGGTGGTGCATTCTGGGGTATGTTGATCGGACTGCTTTTCTGGATGCCCTGGCTGGGAATGGCAATTGGTGCCATTACCGGTGCAATTTCCGGTAAACTGTCCGACTATGGAATCAATGACGATTTCATTAATGAAGTTGCTCAAAACATCGAGCCCGGAGGGTCGGCTCTCTTCCTTTTGATCTCAAAATGGACTGAGGACAAGGTTCTTGAGAGACTCAATAAATTTAATCCAAAAGTAGTGCGTACCTCCCTGTCAAAAGAAGAAGAACAGAAACTCAAATCTGCTTTTGGAGCCGGAGAGTAATTTAAGGGTTTGCAACCGAATAATGTATATAACCAGCTACAGTTGTTTAAAACTTAATTGTAGATAACAATGAAGGTTATTTAAAGTCACCTTGGGAGCAGTGACTTAATCTCAATTGGGATTTATCAATACTACTCCCATTGTCTATTTTTACTGTTTAAGCTTTTGAATTTGGCTTTCAGTTGTTTTTGTATTTGCTTTCAGTTTTATTAGATCGGGGTCACCGTCCTTCCAAACGCGTCATTAAGTACTATCGCAAGGGCTGTATATACAGCTGCCAGGCCCATTATGAGTCCAACGTACCCTGCAATAGGAAGCAAACCAATGTTCCCCGTAGCATTTACTATCGCCAGCAAAATGAACAACAAGAAAAGGGTAAAGAATATGAACATTATCGCTTTGCTGTCCAGTTTCAGGGTTGCTATCAACAAAAAAAACGTATAAATCCCCCAGAGGAAGAGATAGGCTGCAAGTGATGTAGTATCTGGAGCTCCAATGAGGCCTGTCTTAGGTAGGAGTAAAAGACCGGCAAGTGAGAACCAGAAAAGGCCAAAGGCACAAAATGCGGTTCCTCCAAAAATACCTCCTTTCTTCCAGGCCATAATTCCTGCAAAGACCTGGGCAAACCCTCCAAGGAATATTGCCATAGATACGATCATTGAATCTACGGGATAAAGTCCTATGTAACTCAGGCTCAGAAGAATTGCCGACAGACCAAGTCCAGTAAACCCCAGAGGGGTTGGATTTGCGGTTTTGTCTTTGATATCTGTTATTATTTCTCTCGTTTCGGTTATAGTTTCTACCATAAATGTACTCCCCGGTTTTCTCAAGTATTAAAATCAGATCTATGTGAACTCATTAATATCTTGATTTAAAAGTTAAATTTCGAAACTTATGGTTACTCCCGCCCCCACGGGACGCCATTTTTAATATTAAATATATTTTTAATATATTATTATTGTTTTTATATTTTTGTATTATAAATATAACCTGAATTTTTAAAGCTACTCATAATATTCTTTGAAGTACTGAATCATTTCCATTAATTTTAAATTAGTAGGGGACTTATGAAAAGCTGATGGCCTTCAAAATTCTTGTTACCAATGACGACGGTATTTATTCCACCGGATTGAAAGCTGCCTTTGACAGTGTTTCGGATCTGGGGGAAGTTACGATTTCTGCCCCTGCTGTCCAGCAGAGCGGAGTCGGGCGCTCGATTTCCATCTTTGAACCTCTACGTATAACGAAAACAGATATAGGAGGCACGCCTGCATATGCTGTGGGCGGAACTCCTACGGATTCGGTAATTCTTGGTATCTTCACTATTCTAAAGGAAATGCCTGACCTTGTGCTCTCTGGCTTTAACATCGGAGAAAACATAAGCACGGACACAATTACAACTTCAGGCACTATAGGGGGGGCTCTGGAAGCTGCAAGCTACGGCGTTCCCGCAATTGCCGCCTCTATACAGGTACTTGACGAAGGGCTAAAATTCGATGATCCGAGGAACTACCATAGAGAGCGTTTCGAAGCCGGGATAAAGGTCGTGAACAGAGTCGCTCGAAATGTACTCAAGCATGGAATGCCGGAAAATGTAGATCTCCTGAATATTAATATTCCCTATCATGCTGAAGAAAACACACCCATTCAGATAACCCGCCTGGCAAGGAAGGTTTTTAAAACTGATGTAGAAGAGCGGCATGACCCAAGAGGCAGACCATATTACTGGATTGCAGGAGACCTTATCCGAGAAGCTGAGGAGGGAACGGATGTACATGCAATCATGCAAGAAGGGCACATCTCAATTACTCCGGTCGCCCTTGACTCAACTGCGAGAATAAATTTCAGGGAGATTGAAAAATACCTTTAAACAACTTCGATAGTTCAATTTTCATTTTCTTTCTCTTTTTTTCTCTTTAAAACAAGATTTTGATGGAAATAATAAGGTTTCCGCCTGCTGACTGCTAGCCTGAGCAGCTTTTCAATCTCTTCCGGACTTCTGGCTTCCCGTATATCCACCAGATTGTCATTTACAAGCAGGCAGGGCTTGAACTTTCCATCGGCTGTGACCCTCAACCTGCTGCAGTAGGCGCAAAACTCAGAATTATCCATGGGGCGAACGAACTCCACTTCAACTCCATTGATAATATATTTTTTTCGGTGATGCAGACTCCGGACTCTAACTTCGCTTGCCTTCTCTGCCAGGCTTCTCTCAAGGGCTTCCGAATCAATCATATATTTAGAAAGCTTCGGGTCGATGTTCATAAGTTCTATTAATTGCAAAATAACTTTACCCCTATATTGTCTGACAAATTCCATCATGGAATCGATTTCATTATCGTTAATGCCTTTAAGGAGTACCATATTCAGTTTTACAGGGACCAGGCCGGCTTCAACTGCACTGTCAATACCTTTGATGACTTCCTGAAGAGTATATGCAGGAGATCCGGTTAATGCCTCGTATTTTTCCGGAATAAGGGTATCGAGGCTTATGTTCACCCTATCCAGGCCTGCAGCTTTTAATGTTTTCGCACGTTTTTCAAGAAGGATCCCATTTGTAGTTGCGGATATCTCTTGTAAAGGAGGAAGACAAGAAAGGATATCTTCAAAATCCTTTCGAAAAAGCGGCTCGCCTCCGGAGAACTTAACCTTGCGGATTCCGAATTTTGCAGCTTCCCTGACAATTCCGCATATCAACTCAGGTGACATCTCATACTTTGTTGGGCTATCATTACAGCATTCTGCACCTTCGTTATGGCAGTACATGCATGAAAGGTTACACCTATCAGTGATAGATATGCGAAGCCCTGTTACCTTTCTCCCGTAAGGGTCGAAAAGCAAATCCGCTTTCTTTTCTTGTTTTTCTTTTGGAAACGATGAATAGAGCCCTGAGTTCACTATTTCATCCTTCATGTTTTTCTGTTTTATTTATAGAATTTGAATAATAATATTTAATAGGATCAGTCAGATTCTCTGTTCTTTTCCATAAGCATCTTATGTCCTTCTCAAGAAGACCGAATTAATATAAATATTAACCTGTATAATAGCTACCAAATGACAAAAGGAATACTTATTGCAGGAACCCACAGCGGGGTCGGGAAAACGACCGTTTCGATGGGTATAATGGCTGCCCTCAAACACAGGCAGTTAAAAGTCCAGCCTTACAAGGTAGGGCCTGACTACATCGATCCTTCTCATCACACCGCAATCTGCGGACGCCCATCCAGGAATCTGGATACATACATTATGGGTATAGATGGAGTCGAACGTACTGTTGCTCGGACATCTGCGGATGCGGATATTGTGGCAGTAGAAGGGGTAATGGGACTTTTTGACGGAATCGATTCTACGGAAATTGCAAGCTCGGCACATGTTGCAAAGATCCTCAACTTGCCGGTAATCCTGGTTATAAATGTTCATGGAATGTCCAGGAGTGCTGCAGCTCTCCTCAAAGGGTATGCAGAGTTTGACCCCGGAGTGAGAATTGCAGGCGTAATCCTGAATCAGGTAGGGAGCCCGCGTCACTCGGAACTAGTAAGAAATTCACTTCCAATAGACATTCCTGTAGTAGGTGAGATCCCCCGGAAGAAGGATCTTGAAGTCCCTTCCAGGCATCTCGGGCTATATATGGCCCATGAAAAGGATTACAATACTGAGGAAATGGCAGCGTTTATTGAGGATAATGTTGACCTTGATGCAGTTCTGGAACTTGCTGAACCCTGTTCTGTTCCGGAAATTACTGACTTGCAGATACCGGAGGAAGACATTAGAATCGGTGTTGCCATGGACCCTGCTTTCTGTTTCTATTATCAGGATATGTTCGATGCCTTCAGAGACTGCGGAGCTGAGGTTGTATTCTTCAGCCCGATGGCAGGGGAGCTCCCGGATGTAGACGGGATATACCTCGGAGGCGGCTACCCTGAGCTTTATGCGGAGATCCTGGAAAATTCGGAAACAACTCGTAAGCTTAAAGTTCTTGCAGCTGACGGCCTGCCAATATATGCCGAATGCGGCGGTCTGCTCTACCTTTGCGGTACTTATGAAGTAGATGGCAGGACTTATAAGATGGCAGACGTCGTACCTGCAAATACACATATGACAGACCGACTTAAGGCTCTGGGCTATACGGAAGCTATCTCCCTGGACAAAAATTTCTCTTCTCATAATATCAGAGGTCACGAATTTCATTATTCCATAACGGAATGCGACAATGATGCAAAATTCGCATACGAGATGATACGCGGAAAAGGTATACAGGACGGTTTTGACGGTCTTGTAGAACACAATACCCTCGCAGGATATATGCACTCTCATCCTGCGACCTTCCCTGTAGAAAAATTCCTTCAAAAATGTAGAGAATACAGAAGAAGATAAAGACAGAACAAATTTGTTGTGCTTAAAAACAAGATAGATTAGGGTGGCTTTTGATTAAGCCACAAATTCATTATTACACTTTCGGGCTTTTGAATGAATATAAACAGGTGAAGCTACAGTCCATGTGAAAGTGCCATAAAGATATGAAACTGACCGTTAAACATTTTTTTAAATAGAATTTTACCAGAAAATTTTACTGATTGGAGAATTTTACATCCCCTTTCTCTATAAGAAGTTTGAGGTCTTCGAGGCTCAAACGCGCGTTTTTCTGGAGTTTTTCGCGAGCATCATTGTGTTTCTGAGTTACTTTGTGCTCATCTTTTGTAAGCTGGACATCTTTTAATTTATCAAGATATGAGGTAAGTTCTTTTCGGCTGTTGGAAATAATGTTCTTAAGGGGGTCTATCTTTTCCTTGATTAAGTTTACATTTGAGATTTTATCCGTAAGCTGAGCATGGTACATATTTGCTTCTTTTCTGATTTCGTCAGCGGACTTGAAGTTTTCCAGCATTTCCAGGTGACAGGCCTGTGATTCATCCGAGAGTTTCTGAATTCTTTCGTGGAACTCATCGCCTTCTTTATGGATACCCTTTGATTCTCTGTATCTATCCTGTATTTGCGAATGCAGTTCATTTGCCTTCTGTGCAGCTCCCAGGCGTTTATTGAGGTCAGTCAGTTTCTGGAATATTTTTATTTCCACTGCAAGAGGGAGTTCTTTGTTAAGAAATGCTTCAAGTTCGGCTTCATATGCCGTTGTGAGAGATTCTACACTTCCATGGGAAAATTTGTTGCATTCGTCCCTCTGCTCCTTGAGTCCTGCAATTCCTGAGAATAGCTCCTGGGTTTTTGAGTTTACGTCACTCCTTTTTCCCTTATAATCGGAAATTTCTCGGTTAATATCATCCCGTCTACTTCTCAGTTCCTGCGCTTTTGCAACCTTTTCTTTAACCTGCTGGTTTAGAGAATCTCGCTTTTCCTTCAATTCGTCGATATCGGTCCTGTTTATTTTCAGGTCCTTGAAAATCGAAGCCAACTGCCTTTCGCTCTTCTCAATTTTGCTCCTGAGCTCGTTTACCTTGCCCTTCAGCTCCCGTTCGCTAAGGTTAGAAAGGTCGGCCGTTGCAATTCCAGTATTTGAAACGTCGTTGTTCATGTATTACCATCCGTGGTTTTGAAAATCGGTTATACTTTCAATTTTTCCCAGTAATTAAGGGATTCTTCATGGTTCTTTATTTTAGTACCTAGCCATTTGTACTGGGATTTATTTTTAGAGATTTCTTCATTTTTGCTTCCGTCATCCACTTCAAAATTTTTTTCAGAATCCATTATCCCTTTTAGTTCTCTGTTCGAATTCAAGGCTTCATCCATTCTGCTCTGGGTTTGAAGAAGAAAGTTCTCTTCAAGTCCAGCTGCCCGACAAATTCCGCCTAAGTGTTCCACAAACGAGTCTTTAAGTTTCTGCTCTTCTTCCGGTTCTATCTGGCTTTTAAGTTTTTTAATATCTTCAGTAAGTTTATTGTTAGTTATCTGGTCCATCTTCGGGAAGAGATCTTTCTCGAATAATGCCTCTACCTGATGGTAAAATTGCTGCCTCTTCTCCTTCAGGACCTCCTTTCTTTCAGCCATCCGAATTCTGGAATTCTTTAAATTCTTAGCATTCTCTTCGGTCTGGTTCAACCTGCTACCCAGTTCATCGAATTCCTTCCGGTCCTCTTCCAGAAACCGTCTGTGTTTTTCCAGAACTGCTGAGATCAGCTCTTCTTCAGTTAGCATTCTGATCCCTAAGTCTTTAATGTTTCCATCCACTGTATCACAATCTTTATTCGCATTTTATAAATATATTACTTATTCCAGCATTGAGCCGGATCAAACCCAGAAGATCTGCGCATGGGGTACGCAGTCGATCATGATCACTGAATCCGGATCAATAATTCCGCATTTAACAGCACAGTTAACTGTTTTTTCCCCAAAGAGATTTGCGGTGGTAGCTTTTTGAAGAGCATTTTGGAGTTCTTCTTCGGAGACATCTTCCCCCTCATAAAAATCTCTTCTGATCTCTATTGCAGCATCGCCGTGCTTCAGTTTTTTCCCGATTAGTTCCTTATCACAGGCTGCAACAAGAACGTTCGTTCCATTTTTATAGATTTTTAGATACATATCTTCCCTTCCAGGTATTATTTTTTCCTTTATAGTATTTACAGCTTGACCGTATTCACATAATTACTATGTGTATTCCGCTCCGGACGTTGGAAGGGATTTTTATACTCAATCGTCAGACTATCCGGATTAGATCAAATATCTGTCTCATATATTAATTGACCAATCTTATATGTTTTTGATCCGGTGAAAGCAAGTCTCCTCCCTGTTTCATCTTCTTAATATACTCTTCTGCATGAGCCCTATCAATTCCATGTTTACTTTCGGCTTCCGCATACACTTCTTCCACTGGAGCTCCTTCTTTTCCGGAGTGTTTCTCACTTACCTTTTTAATTACGTCCCTAAGAGCTTTTATCTTATCTCTCTGGCTCTTACTTGTACCGGAAGCGATTATGTCTGCATCAAGCGCTCCTGTATCAGGGTCGACACCTACATTTTTCAGGCAATTCATGACAATTTTGATAGTTCTTTCTGCATCATCAAGGGTTACAATATTACTCAGGCGGACTCTTGAACTAGCCTCCGATAGACGGACCAGGGCTTCAAGCTGCCTGGCAGTTACAGGTACGGGTGTATCTTTGCCCTCTCCGGTTTTACGGAGGTCAGTATAAAACTTTATAAGACGATGGCGTGCGTTTTCCTCCATTACCGGGAAGACATTTTTTCTGGCATAAGCTACATACTTCCGCATGATCTCAGGATCTATGACCGGTTTTATCACTTCCATTTCGGCTTCGACAGAATCTTCCGTAATATGGGAACCGGGAAGCTTTTGTCGCTGCTCGAAAAGTTCTCCAGCATAATGAGATTGAAGAATATGAGTTGCGATCTTGCTGTCCAGGGCATGGTTTGGAGTGTCGAGCAAGATAAAGATAAGGTCAAAACGAGAAAGCAGTGCTGGCGGCATGTTTATTTGTTCTGCGAGACTCTCGTAGCGGTCAAAGCGGCCATACTTCGGATTTGCAGCTCCCAGAAGAGCGCAGCGAGACTTCAGAGTTGCAATAATCCCGGCTTTGGCTATACTTATAGTCTGCTGTTCCATTGCCTCGTGCAGTGCACTCTTATCCTCAGACTTCATTTTGTCCATCTCGTCAACCGCAGCAACTCCCATATCTGCCATGACAAGAGCACCGCCTTCAATTGTCCATCTTCCGTCGTTCAGGTCATCTTTTACGGCAGCTGCGGTCAAACCGCTTGCAGACGCACTCCGCCCTGATGTAAAGACCCCTCTCGGAGATAGTTTTATCACATAGCGTAGGAGCTGACTTTTTGCTATTCCCGGGTCTCCTACAAGCATAACATGGATATCCCCTCTGATTCTTGACCCGTCAGGAAGGTTTTTTACAACTCCTGAAAATAATTGGAGGGC
>JAUPKV010000384.1 GCA_030837265.1 Methanobacteriota archaeon | reverse complement strand
TAAGATCCCTTGCAGTTCAGGCAATGCAGGCGGGAGCGACAAAAGAAGAAGTAATGCAGGCAATAAGGATAACTCAGTACATTTTTGGAGTTGGAAGCGTTTATACAGCCTCTGAGGCCTTGAAGGACATTATGTAAGTAGTATAAAAGGAATTCATGTACTAAGGAAATCGTTATATCGCCAGGGAGTTTCTTGGACTCAGTACCAAAATCCAGTGATGGATGTGAAACTCAAAATCACTGGATTTTGTAACTGGTCACAATCCTTGTAATACGACTTCGTGTTTGAAGTCTTTAGATATCGAATATTATTTTGATGAAAACCGGATTCTTCTTGCTAATTCAGGTTTTCAATCAAGAAATGTAAAAATCACTGGATTTTGGAACAGGGTCACTAAATAAATAAATAAATAAATAAATAAATAGACTCTGTGACACAATTCCATAATCTAGTGATTTCTCTTATTGTTCTTTCCTCAAACCTACAATTTTCTCTGCTAACTACCTCAAAAAGCTGCAATAATCTTGAAAAACAAATTCTTTGGCATTTTTGCCAAAGAATCAGTTTATTCATTAGATATTTTTTTTGAATATTTTATCTAAAATCAATACGCTCCGCTACTTTCTAAAGTGAAACTTTTATCAAAATAGCTTACTACAGCTTAAATGGAGTAAATAATCTGAACAATTCCAGAAATGACTTTTGTGGTTTCTTGAGTAAATTTAATCTTCTCATTTGAGTAAGTTTAATCTGATTCTCAATTCCTTTATCATTCCTAAACTGTTTCTTGTTATCAGTTTTTAGACTTTTTGAATAATAGCTTTCAATAGGATTATTTGTTGCCGGAGCTCCTGGAAGATAATGGAACAAAGTAAGATTTAACCAGTGTTTATTGATCATCCACAATCGTTTTTGAATCACTTCGTCATATGTTCTTATATTTTCCATTAATTTATTGAAGTTATATTTTGCTTTTTCAAGACTATTAAGTGGAAGATTTTCCTTTTTTCGTCTTCTTTCTAGCTTCAATTTATATCTAAATCGGTTAAATTCCTTTTTTGCCTTTATACTCCATTCTTGATGCTTTTCTTCATTCATAATTACGTTAAGTTCTTCAGATAGAATTTCTTCCAGGAATTTAATCTCATTTTCACGATTGTAAAATATATTCAATAATCTGTATTTCAATAGTTCCTGTTCAATTGTTGTTTTCTTCGGAAAATCGCTAACTATAAGCTTGTTTAAGTGCATCAAACAGTATTGATGCACTAACTTATCCCCAAAAACTTCCTTTAAAATATCTGGGTATCTCTTATCAAAATCCGTAACAATAAACACAGGTTCTGATGTATCTAGATTTTTTCGTAGAAATGTTTTGATGGTTTCTGAACTTTTATCCTCAAAAAGTTCATCTGCTATTGTTCTTTGAGTTTTTGCATCCAGTAATGTTAAACGGTATTTCTGACAACGTCCCTCTTTTGGATGCTGTTCGTCATAGTGCACCATATGTACATTTTCTAAAATTGGAACATTTTCCTGTTCCATTTCTTTGTTGAATGTTCTAAAAATAGTGCTTCTTGATCTTGGAAATATGAAGCTCATTATATCAGAAATTCCATCATAAGAAACTTTATGGTATCTGAGCACCTGGAAAAAATTATTGAATGAATCAAAAAGTAAAGTTTTCAGACCTTCCCAAAAACTATGATCTTCTTCGTCTGTACTACCACAATTTTGGCATTTGTATCGACCAATGCTGATTTTTCCAAGACCTTTTTTGATGTATAGATTATAGCCGTTATGAACCATAGGAGCACTGCAAATAGGGCAGGCTGGAGGAATTTTTCTACGAAAAATTCCTCTTGTGGTATATTCGTAATCATTGCTATAACTATCAAAAAGGTATGAGAGAGCAGGGAGTTCCGATAAGTTATTAAGAGTAAGATTTATAATTACCATTGTTTTTGCCGTAACATCATTACATAATTATAGAATTATAAATTTATGTAGTGATGTTACACTTACTTTCATCACTAGATTTTGGAACTGAGTCAGTAAAGATGAGAGAAAATAAAGAAGCTGCAGAACTAGATTTATCCTGGAATCACTTAGTGATCGGTCTCTTGTATTAATTTTACGGTCACTTAGTAGTCGCTTGATAATTACTTTTAAAATACCTTGTGGTCACATTATAATCACACTCAGGAGCATTTGCATGCAAAGCAAGCTAATTATGCCGGAAATGAAAGCTTTCCTTATTTCCATAGGTTCGGTTTCTGTAGACTCCTCGCTTATCCCACGGGCCCGGGGTTCGACTGCGGGTCCGGGGGCAGGTACGAGTTCAGTTTTTTTCAGGTCGGGAAATAAACGGGTAAGGCTCAGCATAAATAAAGACTCTCCGCTTTCGATTTTGAAAGTTGAAGGTGAAGGAGATGTTGGAGTCTTCTATCAAGGAAAAGAGCTCGTAAGGGGAAAACTTGAACCTGCACCTGCGCACTGCCCTGATCAGGCATTTATAACCCTTTGTGAAAGGTG
>JAUPKV010000383.1 GCA_030837265.1 Methanobacteriota archaeon | reverse complement strand
TCCCCCTTATCCGATTGGCGGGTTCTCAAAGAGATCATATGATTCTGACTATTTTCTTTAGCCCCTAGGCCGTATTCTGAACACAAAGTTCATCTGGCCGAGAGCGCCGGAATCCTCCCGTTCACGGAATACCAATGTCACATCGCGCCAACCTAGGTTTGGCGGGAATTTCACAACAAAGTGGACATCGATTTTTTCTTCCTTTTTCATGGCGAGATTGTGAAGACGGATGATCTTGCCCTCAGCAATAGTTAATGCCCGCCACTTGGTGAGTTGTGGCTTTTTAATCTCATTGGGGATCATGAATTCTGGAGTTTCCTGAACCAGTTCATAGATCGGCAGTCGCCGTACAGTTGCCTGAATTGCCGGTGCTTCCAAAGCCAGTTCCGGAGCTACCATTACCGGTGCAGAAGTTGCCGCTACGGCCAGCGCAGGGGTTGCCGGACGTAGTATGGGCGCTTTGGCAATCGGGAGTTCCATAAGAGCATCTCCAATTTTATTTACCGGATATAATCCATTCTGTGCTCGGATCTCGCTAGCTTTCAGACCCAATACTTTTATCGCCGGAATCCATACTGTAACTTGCGTTCCCGCTGGAAGATCGCGCCTATCTACCTCGAGTTCTCTGAATTGCTTCCGCGGGTCAAAACCCCGGATCTCGAACTTGCCTTCAACTGGATCATATGTACCCAGCCTGTTGGGGGTAACCGTTGCGATATCGCAGTTTCGCCAGGCAAAGTTATTGCTCTTCCGGATGAAGTCATGGAACTCCGCTTCGGTATTGATCTGCATACGGTCGGGCGCAGGATCATCAATATTTTCTATGATGCCGATGAAACAAAAGTGCCCTGTCCCCAAGGCAGTAATCATGGTTCCCGGCATGGTAATGCAATCGTTGTTGGTCGCCGGAACCCAGGATCCTCCGGCTGCAATGGATGGGAAGTTGTACGTGCCGACCTGTGTCCAGCTTGCCGGTGTGGGGAATGTCGAAACAGGCGAAATGAACAGCCGGAATGTGCCGCTTGCTGCAGCGGATCCCCGGTTTTTGAGCCTGAAATAGACATAGTGGTCATTGGGGCCAAACTGGATGTTCTCTCCCAGAGAACCGTTATTCAGATCCTGGATCTGGGTAAGTGTGGATGCATCAGCCTTTAGTTGCCGAACAATAATGTCAGGACTCATGCAACTGAGGGTTGTGGCAGGTTCCACGCCCTGATCGGTGAGCGTGTCACGTATATAAAGGTCGGAGCCAATACCGACGGCAGTGAATGCTCCCTTGACCGTGGCGAGATAATCGAGGTTGTCCGGGAAGAGCGTCTGGCAGGCGACAATGAACTTTGTCCGGAAATCGGAGAACACGGAAGTGGCGGTAAGATAGCCGGGCTGGGCCACGATTTCATAAATCATCTGCTCGACTGGTGTGATCCCGATGCCAGCAACCGTAATTCCTGAAACGCGATTGGTGCCCCCGTTGATCATAAGGTAGACGGCATGGGTGATTATCGTGCAGTTGATGTGAACACCATGGTAATCAGCTGCACCGGTATACCGGATGCTGTAATGATCCGGATAGCCGTCATGGTGCGGATCTGCCATGTTACGCCCGACCTTGGGGACATGCAAATCACACTGCTCCCCGACATTCCACGGTGCCGCATCTTCAACCGGGTAATCGGACGCGATCAGTGCACCCCCAATATCGGCAAGGGCTTCGTCCAGGGCACCGATTTCCCCGTCATAGGTCTGGAGAATGCCGCACTTATCGTTGATACCATGGGTATACTCGTGTGCCATCACTTCAAGGGGGCACATGTAATCGAATCCGGGAAGTGCTCCGGCACCGTCCCCCACATAGATCTCCTGAGGCCAGCCCCACCAGAACGCATTATCCGGCATGCCCGTATTTGCCGGATCGTACATGTTATGGGCATGTGCTTTAACCGTCATTCCATGGCCGTTGAGGCTGTTACGCCCGTGCGTCAGCCAGTAATAATTCAGGACATATCCCAGGTACCGGTGAATATCAACTTCTGCCCTCTGATCGTCATACCGGTGCGCCGGAGGCGTCCCCCCGTTATCCCAGGTATCGTTCGAATCTTCGGAAAAGTCATGCTTTGTATAACTGTTCGCATTTGCATCGTCATACGTTTCAAGCACCGGCTTCGAGTCACCGGGATCCACTGCCCAAGCTGAAGAAGTCACGGTATCCCGGAGCCGGTGAGTCGCCCCCGACACCTCGGAGATTACCGATGCGCCATGAGAGTAATAGCCGGTCCCCGTTCCACGCTTGATCGCCGGGTAGTGTAACAGTACTTTTCCGCTGGTAGCATCGACAAAGAAGTGGGAAGGTGGTATGCGGCTCCCTGCGGACGGGAGAACCGGGATATTCCAGCAGAGATAATACTTCTGCCCTTCTGCCTCATTGTGAACGATTTTGGCATCAACGACAAAAAGTTCAGCCTTCATGTCATTGAATACCTTGGCATCTTTCCCAGCAATCTCCTGCACACCTTTCATGGCATCGGCGGTAGTAATTTTTGGCTTCTTTGGCAGGTCGATACCGTATGCGAGGTTCGACATCATGAGGTAGGCGGAACCGTCTGCTGCATAGTGGACCGAAGCCTTTGCACCCAGGACCGTGGCATCACCGTACTTCTGGGTGAACGTCACGTGGGTCCTGCCGTGCCGGTCTGTCGTCACCTGTTCATTGACCAGATCATCCTTTTCATCGACTGCTCCCAAGATTCCTTTTTTTTCCTGGAAGAACTTACGGGCAAATCCAAACGGATCTTTTTTCAATGCTTCAACCTTCACGGGTGCAGCAAGTTTCCCCTGTAACAGGGTAATTGCAGCCTGTTCCGGATGGACCATGAAAGATACTTTCGGATCTTTATTGCGCAGTATTTTTATTATTTCATCAATTTTATTCATACATAACCCTCCTGGGTAGTGTATCAATTTTTCTGTAAATTATCTTTTAACTATGCAAAGGTTTTCTTGTACAACCTGTGTAATGTAGCAGCTAAGAGGATTCTTCTACTATTTTCTTAGTTGTTTTTTCAAATAACTTTGCAGTGGTGCTCTGTATCACTTTCCGCGCCTCCGGATCGGTAATTTTTGAAGCAGCGTCATGGACAATCAAAGCTTGTACTAGCTGACCTCTTGCACTTTGGCCCCAATCAGGACTTTCCCATCCATGTTCATAGAGCCAATTCAATATGGGATTTTGCTCCACGAGAGTCGGTAATTTAGTTACTTTCTGAGTTTCCACTAAAGTCACATCCTTTTGTCTTTTGGACATAAACACTTGAGTACAAAATAAAGTACAAATTAGTTAAGTCATTAGAAATAGAAACAGTAATAAAACACTTATTACCAAGGTCTCTAACTGTTTTATCCTGAGATTATTTTGCTTTGAGACTTTTTAATTGGTCAAAATTTACATTTTGGGGTAGAGCTGCGTAAGCTGTCGCCAGCCCCAAAGTAGTAGGTACTATGGGCATAATTTGATCAATTAGTAAGTTCCATCTTTTCATCTGGAAAGAATTACACTCAGTTTGACCTCTATGAACAATGAATGATTATATAGTATCTAAGTTCTTTGAAAAATATTCCTTTAGCAAATGTATTAAAGAGACCTGTATGATCGCATGATAATTATTTATGATTAGATTCCATTACAAAGTGATCAATAGGCTTTAGAGATGAGTAGCATTAGCGTTCGTACCATGTATTAAAGCTATATTTTCGTTAAAATGTTGGCTGAACCCCTTGTGTCCTCTCCATGCTCGCCACTTTGCGGCTGGTGACAGCTTACGTTGCTCTACTCCTTTTACTGACGAATTGTTTTTACTCATAATCTATGTATTTTTTCCATTTTTTAAAAAATAAAAAAGTTAAAACCAACCACTTCAAAAAAATTTAATACAGATGAGTGTTTAGTACATCTTGTCCGGAGACAAGCCTTATATATAAAAAAAGAATATGCAAATTCAGGTATGGATAAGTTCACAAAAGATAAGACTGGCTCTTTTTGCGGTTACCTCTCAAAAGGCTGCAAGCTTTGCCAGGATGGGGCAAAAATGGTACTTTTCGTTACAGGCCTTTGCCCTAAAAACTGTTTTTATTGTCCGCTTTCAGACGAAAGGCGCGGAAAAGACCTTGTTTTTGCAAATGAAAAGTCTGTGGAGAACGATGCTGATTTGCTCAAGGAAGCCGAGCTTATGGACGCCCTCGGAACGGGCATCACAGGCGGAGAGCCTCTTCTGAAGATAGACAGGGTCTTGCATTATTTAAGATTGCTTAAATCCACTTTCGGGGCAGAACACCATATCCATCTTTACACTTCCCTGGCTCCTGATATGCAGTTACTTAAAAAACTTGCCGACGCAGGCCTGGATGAAATTCGCTTACATCCCCCCGGGGAAAGCTGGGGAAATCTTAAAAACAGCCCGTATGCAAACACCTTGCAAAATGCAAAAAAGCTGGGGATTGAAGTTGGAATCGAAATACCTTCCCTGGAAGGAGCTGAAAAGGTTGCGGTTTTTGCCGAAGAAACGGATGTCTTTCTTAACCTGAATGAACTGGAATTCTCGGATAATAATTCCGAAGCCCTGCGAAAAAACGGCTTTTTTCTAGAATCGGATATATCCAACGCTGCTGCAGGTTCCTGCAAATACGCTGAACTTGCTTTTTCTGCCTGTAAAAAAGTCCATTTTTGCTCTTCAACCTATAAAGATGCGGTTCAGCTTAGAAAAAGACTTCAGCGCATTGCAAAGAACACAGCCCGAGAGTTCGATGAAATTACCGAAGATGGCACTCTTATCTACGGAATTATTGAGTGTCAAGACCGAAAACTCTTAGAAGGAATATTGCAGGATATGGAAATCCCACCGGAATTGTTTGAAGTAAAAGATGAAAAAATCGAAATAGCATGGTGGATACTTGAAGAAATAAAGGAAGAAATTTTCGAAGAACTGGAACCCTCCTACACCAGGTTATCAATTATAGAAAGATATCCTTTTGAAAACGGATTGGTTGTTGAAACTATGTTTCTAAACAGTGATAAGCTTTTATGAGATGGGAAAAGGATCCAATTAAGGAGAAAGAAATTTGAAAGAAGGAACCTGAGTATTTCCGGGAAGGTTATAACTCGATTTTAAATCAAACTAATAGCTTATTACTTATTCATAAAACTATTTTCTTTTGATTCAATAACTTCTTGCTAAGAAATTTTTCTCTTTGAAACAAAAGAACTGAAAAACAATAACATCAAAAATTATTAAGAAAAATATTACAAAGGATTTAAAATAAATTTTGGAGGATTTATTTAAAATACAATGTTATCTTATTATAATTTGTTTTTTAGTTCGTTGGCATTCTTGAGGTCTGTAAGTCTACCGTCTTAATTTCATTTTCATTAAGGAGCCGTAGCAAAATAACATAATTAATTTTTTAAAATTTTTGGGTTAAATGTGTAGTTCCATTCTCCATGAAACTTATCATGAACATTC
>JAUPKV010000382.1 GCA_030837265.1 Methanobacteriota archaeon | reverse complement strand
GGAATCGGCATTGTCCCATATAAAATCTTGCTGGATTAATCCATTGTGTATCTTTGTAATTTGTTACCAGCTTGAATTCCTTGTATGCCTTTGTATAGTCTTTCTCCATAAGGTAAGTATAGGCTATGCTATACTGAGCATCATCTGCCGACTGGCTATTGGGATAAAGCTCCAAAATTTTGTTATATTCATATCTAGCTTCGGGATATTTCTTCTGAGTATATAAAACTTCCGCAATTCCATATTGTGCTTCTGCTAATCCTTCTTTAAATTCGGGGTAGTCGTGCATATATTTGTCGAAGCTAATACGAGCCTCATCTAGCATACTTAGCTCAACGTAAGCCTGCCCAATCTTGAGAGTTGATTTCGCCGCAAGCTCTCTTGAATCTCCAAAGCTATTTAACACCCTTTGATATCCAGACACTGCATCTTGCCATTTATCCAAAGCAAAATTACATTCCGCAGACATATACGCAGATTCGGGTGCTGATTTATTTTTTGGGAATCTATCCACAAAAGTCGTAAAAGTCTGACTAGCGGGTTCATATCGTTTCAGATTGTAGAGAGACCATGCTTTTGAATATAGCGCCCCTTCAATTTCCTTTGCGGATGGATAATCTTTGGTTAGGCGATCATAATATGTCAGTGATTCCTCATATTTTCCGAGGTTATATAACGATTCACCGATCTGATACAGGATAAAAGATACAGCTTCAGGTTCACGGATCTTCTGAAGTACCTCTTGATATGCTTTTATCGCTTCTTCAGACTTTCCCTGTTGCGCCCATGAGTCAGCTATACCTCGCAGTGCATCTATCTGAAGTTCACTGGCAGGATAGTCACCTAGAAGTCGTTTATATTCCTCTATTGCCTTTGCGTATTCTCCTTGACGAAGTAAGCAATTTCCTATGAAAAGACGCGCATCGTCAGCTTTATTGCTTTCTGGGTACGTTTGGATGAACTTCTCAAAATATTCCATTGCCATTTTATATGCCGGTTCTTGATAAAGATTATACGCAAATGTATAGTCCTCATCCTCACCGCCCAGAACTCCTGAAACAATGCAGAAACTAATGAATATTGAGATTATAAATACATGTAAGTGCTTCATAAGAAACTCCTAAATCCAATAAATTAGTGTTTAACCGAATCAAAGCTTTAAGTTTATATTAAAGCAATTCATCACCTAAAAAATGTAATAAATTGCATCACTACAAACCTCATTACACTAAAAAACTGATTTGGTTAACCACTAGAACCAGTCCATAACTGCTATTATAACATTCGACCGTTTAGTTTTCAAGCATTTTTTATATAAATGCTGTACTCTTAACATTTTTTATTTAGATGTATAGACAAAGCATTTTCTGCTAGATCAAAGTATAAAGCCAATTTGCTTAATAAAAAATGCTTCACACCTATTATATAACGTATTAATTTTATAATGGTATTACAGTTGATTTACTTATTTGATGAATGACAGCTTTTTGACATAATCCTGAATACTTCTCTTTATTATATTCAAAGTATCCAATCCACTATATTTGAAAAAATGCGTATTCCCGATTAAGATAAAACGATAAAACGTCAGTTTTTATAAGGGTTTACGTCTTTGATGGAACTGTCACAATAATCTTTTAAAATGATTTCGAAAAGCCTTTAAACTGTATGGCACAATAATTGCAATTTAGTCTAGGTAAGAGTAGGCTTTTTACCTTGTTTGTGTATAAAAATGTATCGCAAAAAGGCATAAATATTTAACTCTTTCTGATTAAACGGTGTATAAAATGACAGCTAAAAAATTGACAGTGTGACAAAAATCTGACATCAAATACATTTTGAAAAGAATAGCCATCAAACTAAGATATTACAAATGGCAAGCAGTATGATTCATGAAAATATGTTAGATTTTTGCATAACTGTAATGAGTTAAATATTAAATAGGGGAGATTGTCATGATTTATGCAAAAATAAAAAATCAGGAAGAACAGAGAAAACTGAATAACACTCTGAAGTCATCACAAAACAAGAATTGGTATCGAAGATTGCAGGTCATTCAACTTTCCGACAAAAAATATTCGGTAGAAGACCTAAGCGAAATATTTAACCTCAGTAAAGCCACAATACGCAATTACATACATTCTTATAATTATGGTGGACTTGATAACCTCAAACCATCAAAATCAACAGGGCGCCCGCCTAAAATAGCACACTGGACTAAAGAACACTGGGACGAAATCCTTGAAAAAACTCCCGATCAATATGAGAGACTCAACCAATCCTCTCAACAATGGACATTAAATCTCCTGAAAAAGTATCTCAAAGAGTATTATGATATAGACGTAAGTATATCTAATATATACAAATGTCTCATAAAAACAGGAAAACAAACAGGACGTGGTCAACTTCGAGTTGATTACATCGAAACGGATTACTTATCAAAACAAAAGATTGTAAAAAATCTGACGTCGGTTACAAACAAAATATAAATTTTGTGTTAAAGCTCAATAAGATAAGAAGTCTGAATCCTTCCTTTACAACGTTTCATAAATACTATAGTTTTGCACTTTTTAAATTCACAAGGCAGAAATCTAGATTTCATGCGATTTTACACAACGTAGAGATGAGGTAACCTCATCTCTACAAAACCGCATAAACACTCGATCTTTTAAAAAACTGCAAAAGTATAG
>JAUPKV010000381.1 GCA_030837265.1 Methanobacteriota archaeon | reverse complement strand
TGCAAGCCCGGATAGCCTAGTCGGTTGGGGCGCCAGACTCATAGGGACTTTATATGAGGCGTCTTTAATCTCCTGAGATATCTGGAGGTCGCGTGTTCGAGTCACGCTCCGGGCACCTGATTTTTATTTAAAAACTTTTTATAGTATCTATTTTAACGATATTTGGTAAAACTCGGGATCGGAGTGTTACCGTGGGGCAAATATATTGTGGTAATTTTCGACAACCAGCAACACCATACTGATTAGCTGGACCAAATTGAGCCTTGAAATACGTGTGGATTATCTTAAATCCATATAATAGCTTATTGCTTAATGCCACTCATGAAATATGAATTTAATAGCATAGCTACAAAAATCGCCAATAAACCTATTTTCATAAAAATATTTTTTATTACTCGGGTATTAATTTTCACAGATCCTACTCTCCACCGCCTTTTTTATGCGTCAGATGTGGTAAAGGACTTCTCTTCACAAACTAAAATTTTCGGATGCAAGAAAGGTGCTGTTCCTTGTTGATTCCAAAAACCTTGGAGAGCAGGCAGAGCAGGAATTCATGGTTTATGTGCCCAATGATGATAACCGCAAATTTACCGAACTGTACAATGTGCAGCGCTTATTAGCAGAAGCGGGGCAACGATAAATGCCAGGGAGTTTGTAGACAAACGAGAGAAACTTACCCGTAAAAACGCTGGAAACAATTGGATGAAGAATTCACCTATACTGCCAGGAAGCTGGACAGAGATGTTGTTAATTTTAGCCAGATAAGACATGTAATATGTGCATTCAAAGAGAGTTTACCTGAGATCTTCCCTGGCAGAAAGGAAGTTCCAAAAATTCTGATTTTCGCTAAAACCGACAGCAAGTCTCTGGAACGCAAGAAAAACATATCTTTCAAAGACCTGCTTGCAGCAGTAACTTTTGGCGCTCAGGATGAAGATCTTTATGTTTCTCTGGCTAACCGCCTGGCAAGGCTGGACAGGCAGCTAAGTAAGGACGAAAGAGCCACTTTTGCTAAAAAGGCTAATCGAAAGACCTTTAACCAGGCTGTTAAGGACCTGCTCAATGCATACAACCCCGACATCATTGATTCAAAAGCTTTTAAGATTAAACTGCACCAGCCGGAAATTCAGGAAGCCGATTCAAAGAAAAAAGCACAGGAGAATTTGATTGATATTGCCAGATCCACTTTTTCCGGCGAGCTGAACGAATATATCGAAAATGTCCAGAGTCCATGAGCAGATAATCGACACCGTGAACACCGACACCCTTCTCAGAGCCGAATGGGACAAAGAAGCTGTGGTAAAAGCCGATGAGCTGATCAACGATTTTAAAGCATACATGGAAGCTAACAAAGACGAGATCACAGCCCTGCGAATTTTCTACAACCAACCCTACCAGCGCAGGGAAGTTACCTTTTCGATGATAAAAGAAGTGATGGAGAAACTGAAGCTGGAAAAACCTTATTTTGCCCCCTTCAGGATCTGGCAGGCTTACGAGCAGCTGGAAAAGGTAAACGGGAGTTCTCCGAAAAACGAACTCACAGCTGTGGTTTCCCTGATCCGCAGAATAACCGAGATAGATCCTGTGCTAACCTCTTACGACCAGACCGTAAACCGGAACTTCCAGGACTGGGTATTTAAAAAACGGGCAGGAACCCTGAAATTCAACGAAGACCAGATGAACTGGCTCCGAATGATAACAAATTATGTAGCAGCCAGCTTCCACCTGGAAATAGACTACCTCGATTTTACTCCTTTTGATGCTCTTGGCGGGCGGGGCAGAATGTACCAGCTTTTCGGTGATGAAATGAATATGGTTATCAGCGAATTGAATGAGGCTTTGGCAGCATGAAGATAATATAAGAGCAGGATGGACGGAAAGGTTCGGAGAGAACGGTGGGAAAACTGTGGAGAAACCGGAACCGTGGAAACCGGAACCGTATGTGAAATTGGTGAAACATTTGATAGACGTATGTGGTCAATGTAGTATATGACTTGTAATTTAGAGGGCAGAATGTGCAAAAGTTGAACTGATTAAATTATCCGTAGTAATACTACCGTCAGTATTTTATATCATTATTTACATAGTATATATTGTTCACAAGGGATTAAGCTGTGAAATGAAGTGAATTCAGGACAGATTAAAACCTGATCCCGTAATAGGTTTCATTGACGCGTAAGCTTAAAGTGAAGTAAATTCAGGACGGATTAAAACCTGATCCCGTAATATATTCATTAACATGTAAGCTTAAAGTGAAGTAAATTCAGGACAGATTAAAACCTGATCCCGTAATAAATTCATTAACGTGAAAGCTTAAAATGAAGCAAATTCAGGACAGATTAAAACCTGATCTCGTAATAAATTCATTAACATGTAAGCTTAAAATGAAGCAAATTCAGGACAGATTAAAACCTGGTCCCGTAATAAACTTCATTGTTGCAAGCAAAACCTTGTGAATCACTTAACTAATTCTTAACCAATTCTTTTAATTATCGTTAAAGCGTATGGATGTCGTTTTCTCATCTTTTTTCTATTACCTCACAATCAATAATATTCTACGATATCTTCGGGAAGCTTTTCGTTTTACGGCTCTTTCGTTTCACGGCTCTTCGTCATTTTCAATGGTATGATTATTTTCAACCCAGGTCCATTTTGGTTTAGGACCATTTTGGTTTAGGACCATTTTGGTTTTTAGATGATATCCACAAAACAACGAAGAGCCGTTTTGCTATCCGAAAAGTCAATCAAAATAGTGCTTGTGCATCCGATTGCTTGCAGTGGGGTATGTTCTTACCATCGATTTTAGTATACTGTTCTTATGAAAGTAAATTATTTCTATTTGATAAAATGCTTGTTTTCTTCCTAGTTTCCCTGATTTTCAACATAATTTTGCGTGAAA
Source organism: Methanobacteriota archaeon (assembly GCA_030837265.1). Next base: position 1,688 of record JAUPKV010000381.1, on the reverse strand, counting down.
GTGCTTTCACAGTAACAGAAAAAAATAAAATCAGGCATCAGCGTCAACCCTGCAATTAGTTTAATAAATAAAATAAATCGAATCCTGTAAGTATGTTTGCTTGGGTATTTGACAAAATATACTCCTATCTTTAATTGAGCAATAGGGTTGAGAGGGCGAATGTTATTGTTTACGGGGGATATGTAAGGGGTTTTAGTCTACAAGCCAGGTAAGCATAATACCTATCTCTCGTGTCGCGATAACTTAAATCGTTATGCTCCGCTTATTGCAGGCTTTAAGCACCTTGTTATTCACCGGGTTCAAGTCTTCTTTTACCTAGCGAGATAGCTTCTATAAAGTCCAACCATTTTGGATTATACTCAATGAAGTTAACATATTGGAATCGTAATGGAACCTGGAAGCGACGTAAGTATTCTGTCCGAAAGTAATTTATATTTTCTAGTTGGTCGATTGGTATTATTAATTCTTTACCATCGATACCAATTCTCCAATTATCTTTTATTTCATCAGTAACTACGTAAGTAACTTTTTTGTATAATTCCTTTAATTCGGGATCAAGATGACCAAATAAGTAAACATATACTTTTACCAAATTAGCCACACGTCTACTTCGAACATTCCAGTCAGTAAGTGAGTTGAATTCGAAGCCAGGATCACATATAATTTCGTTCCAGGCTTCTTTTATTTTCTCTTGTGATATACCGTATCGTTCTTCTAATTCTCTTAGGAATTTTTCTACGTCCTCTGGTGGTTTGGTATTTTTTAGTTCTTCGTTATTAGTCACATCAAATTATAAACGATGTAGGTATATAAGGACAATGTTAGTTAGGAGAGTAACTGTAATAATTCACGAGATTTGAAAGGATAGTTGGTCGTAAGCAGATTTTGATATTTGCCTTTATTATTCCGAACGTTCACCAATAAGTTTATATTAGCTTCTAATGGTTTTACGTACTCGCCAGCTTATCTGGATGACTCCGAAACTATCCGATGAATGTGGTGGCATCCTACAATACTTTTACAGCCTACCATTTTGACTTTTCGGATAGGCTCTTAATAACATCTTTAAACTAACAAACTTCGAACAGTTGAAAAAAAACAAACTGCATTTTTTAATGGACCTCAACTTATAAATTGTCGACAATTATTACTTGCTGCGACTATATTCAGTTCATTATCCACTATAACATTCTGATTAACAACCAATATAAGTCCACAATCGATTTCTCTAAAAAAAGAAATTCTTATTATTGTGGCATTAGAGAAATTCATCTCTGATATGTCCATATCATCTACAGAATGCAGCCCATATGTTTGATTCTTTAAAATTCCTATTTTATCTGTTCGGGATGAGTTAATCAGTTCCTCTCCGGAATCATCAACTACTTTAAAAGGCGAACCTGAAACCTCCAGGCCATTTTTCTTTACAAAATGTGTTTTTACTGTGATATTCCTTTCAGGTATGACCCTTAATGCATAGACAATTTCTGTCCCCTGTATAAAATGAGACGGATCTGCCATATATAAGGAAACGTCCTTATTGAAGGATTCAATATCAGCTTTATTATATACTTCGAATATGCTTCTGTTTACCCAGTTGGAAAAGCCTGAATATTCAAAAGTATCATTCAAGCCATCATTATAAGGTGCTATGCCAAAAATTACTGAGTAATTATATCGTTCCGCTG
>JAUPKV010000380.1 GCA_030837265.1 Methanobacteriota archaeon | reverse complement strand
ATAATGCCCGACGTGAGAAATTTTTCATTACACGCAAGCCGATGAGTACGGAGTTTTCGATGAAAAACAGCACCTTCAAAACGTTTTCAAAGCTATAAACGGTGCAAAAAGACAATCAAAATCGGAGATTTACACTTCAAAGGACGTAGATAAAGAAGTTGCATAGTTTCAAGACATGAAACACCTTATCAAAGCATAAAGAATCATTTAAAGCCTCTAGGATATTTATCGATATTTTTTAGCTTAAACAATTCATGAAATAAAAAATACAAAAGGGGTTATTATGAAAGACTATGAAGTTAAAGTATTGGACGAAAACGATCACATATTTATCGACACATTAAGGAATCTTGGGATATCAAGAAATGTAGCTACAATGATGGCATATCTGATGAATGTTGATGAAGCTTCCTCTCGTGAAATTGAAGTAAGTACTGGCTTAAGGCAACCTGAAGTGAGTCTTGCGATTCGGTTAATGAGCGATCGGTCCTGGGTTAGTGTGCGCTCGGAAAAAAAGCCTGGAAAAGGGAGACCTGTAAAGATTTATTCTCTGTTGGCTCCGGTTGATGAGATCATAAGTTGTTATGAAGATGAAATTTATAAACAGTCTCAGGCAACTGTCTTAGCAATCAAGAAGCTGAAAGTAATGAGCAAAAATATGCCCCCTAAAATCTCAAATTAAAGCATCAAATGCAGTGTAATAAAATTTCTGTAAATTTTTCCTAATGGCTCAAGACTACAAAATCTAAAAACGTATCCATTTTTTAACTTATTTGTAGGCTCTTTGCCCTAAGTATTAGCTGAAAATCAAAGAAATAGCTACCCTTTATCCGAATTTGCCGTCGCACCATTCCTGCGCCGCAGCCCATTCGACGATGTCGTAAATATCATCCCTCTTCCTGGGCATCAAATATTCCATATGTGCCTTCGGAGCCTCCTGTGCCACGCAGATTAGCGATCACGTGCGCATACCCCGCGCAGAACCCGAAAATCAGATGCTCTGGCTTGGACAAAGCCGAGAGGTGCACCTGCATTTTGCATTTGGCGTGGGTATGGTGATACTGCAACCATCGCCGGAAATGTGGATGTCTTCTTGAATTTGATATGATTTTATTTTATTGCCTGATATCGATTTAAAAGTGTTACGAGATGGAAAATCTAAATCTCTTTATAGAACACAGCGTCGATAATAAGCTCGTGTCATCTTGAATGAAGATACTAAACGAATGAAGATATGCTCAAAACGACAGATATGATTGAGATAAGTCCGAAATCAAAAGGAAAAAATGTTATAAAATTAAAAAACCTGAAAGTCAGTTAAAACATTTGAATTGAATAGAAAAAGACTGAAAGTCAATCGTTTACATGATTTTTCAGTCTCATTTTTTTGTATTTAGTGTGTCCCGCTTATTTAAAGATACTGGCAAAGCCATATTTGGGGAGTACCCTTTCGATTTTAATCCTTACCTCGTCGCCAACTTTAGTGCCTGGGACAAAAATTACAAAACCTTCAATCCGTGCAATGCCATCTCCCTGACGGGCAATGTCTTGAATTGTTACATCATAGACTTCGCCTTCTTCAACAGACACACTGCTGCTCTCTTCTCTGAACATAAAAAGACCATTCCTTAATAATTTAAAACTTAAATTCGACTCTAATTGAAATTTGATTTTATCACTTGATTCATAGCTGAATTTACTCGACAACGCTTGCAAATGCAAATTTGGGGAGTACCTTATCAACTTTAATCTGGACTTCATCGCCAACTTTGGTGCTCGGGACAAAAATTACAAAACCCTCTATGCGTGCAATGCCGTCTCCCTGGCGAGCAATATCCTGAATTGTTACATCGTAAGTTTCGCCCTCTTCGACAGGGACTGAGCGACTTTCTTCTCTGAACATAAAAAGACCATCCTTTAGTTAATCCAATCTATTTAGTTATTTATTTTCTGTATCTGAATTTTATCGCCAATTTCGGTGCCCGGGACAAAAACTACGAAGCCTTCGATACGGGCGATACCGTCTCCAAGGTGAGCAATGTCCTGATTAGTTACATTGTAAGTTGCGCCCTCTCTAACGGGCACAGAAATACGTTCATCTCTAAACATAGGTTCATTCCATAATGAAATTAATCGTTTAAGAGAGCTCCTCGACAGAAAAGAGTAAAAGAAGTACTTTACAAACCAAACTTGGGACTCAAATTTAGTAAGTGAACATTCTACTTAATCTACTTGATCAATTAGGTCTTAACGAGCTTCTGATAAGTCAATTAATTGCTGGTATTAATATTCACTTGTATATAGCATTTTGCTTTAATCTCCGCTGATGTCTCAATATTTTTGATATTTTCTCTGAACATCAATTATTTGTCCAATAAATAGGGGCCACTTCACGAATGGGAAAAAATCGTACGCTAAAATACTGAATCGATAGCTATTGACTTTAATTTATTGATTTATACTTTTTGTAAATGGTCATCTTACTGAGGGTGAATCAAAATATATTACACCGACTAAATCAAATATACTGCTGTCCTCACACTCAGGTAGGAGTAATATTCGGAAATATCGAGAGAAAAAGAAAGCTGCTAAACTAGATACTGATTCAGGGGTGACAAATAATTAAATGTGAGTATGTAATTTAGGGTACTATATTGTCTACGGGTTACGATATATTCTCAGCATTCTGTGCCCTCTCGAAGGAGGGCAAACCTTGTCAACTAAGCAGAACTAATATTCTTTGCTAAATTTCTTGTTAGCAACAATCTGCAGGTACAAAAGTATCTACTAAAATCTGATGTAAATTTATTTCTTTTATTTCCGTTTTTGATAGGACGTTTAATATCTCATCGATTAATTCTTCCGCGAAAAATATGTCATTGACATCTATATGATCGTATAGGCAACTTGTGAGCTTGTCTCTGTCTTTTAAAACAATATTCTCAGTGTCTGTTAATAACGAAATATATTTTTCTTTATTGCAATGAGGGCAATCAAATTTTACAAGCAAAGTCAGAACCTCCATTAAACGTTAACTAAAATCATAATACTTGATTTGACGTATATTATTTATTATTTTCATAATATCAAAAACAGTAGACACCAATAATAATATATGATTAAACTAATAAAAAAATGAAGAAAGTTTAGTTACCTATTGTTTTATCAAAGGAAACAAGAAAATTCTGGTATGACGTGTAACTTAGATTTATTTTAGACCATGGTCGTTGAAGAATTTTGCATATTCCTTATCCGTCCCATTTATGTGTTTTGTCCACCAGTCTTTTTGGAAATTCATAACTTCTAATGATAATGTTGTTTTTCCGGAGTCGAAGTCATTTTTGAATCATGTAAAACACCATACATTATTTTATCCTGTGGTATTATATAGATTTCGAAAATTAAAACATCTTGATAAATTAGATTTTTATGAAAATGTAGATTGACAAATTTACAAAGCGAAATTATTTTTGGATAAAACAATTTTTTAAGAACGTATCTTTTATATAATCCCAAATTTACCTTCTGCCATGAACAACTGCAATATAAGAGCAAACATTAAAGAAGGGTTAAGCGTTGGAATTGTTTTAAAAGAAGACCAACGGACCGGGAAAATCACTCAAGGCGTTGTAAAACGAATTTTAACCAATTCTTCAACTCATCCGCATGGGATAAAAGTTCAATTAACGAATGGTAATGTTGGAAGGATTAAGGAAATCTATTAAAAAGTAACAGGGTAAGTTATTTTTCAAAATAGACTTAATTTAGGATTTTACACGAAAACTAGTACACTGCCCTTCATTTGCATGTGTTTGCTTTCGAAACATCATCCATAAGATGCTCCAGATAGCCTGCAATGTCCTCTTCATTAAAGATTTCGAGAGCTTCTTTGAGATGCCTGGAAATCCCGCAGTAATCAATAATCAGGCCGAAAGTTTTGTTTTCAGTATAAGGACGGTTCACCCTTGCAACCGCCTGCATAAGATCCTGTTCCCGGAGTGGCTTGTCAAGGTATATAACCTGCTCGATTGGTGCGTCAAAACCGGTTAGAAGCATGTCGCAGACGATCAGGAAAGCCAGGTTGTTATCCTCGTCAAAGGGTTTTTTGAACTTGTTAATTACGTTCCTCTGCTGGACTTTTGTCATACAGTACTCCAGGATTTCGGTTCTGACATCCTCTTCCGGACTGGAGGAAATAATAATTTCCGATTCCGGAGCCCCGAGCTCGTCCAGAATCTTTTTGTAAGTTATTGCTGCCTCCTTTGAAGGAGTCACAATTTGTGCCTTGAAGCCTTCAGGCCTGACGGCAGTTGTGTAATGTTCGAGAAGATCTTTGCAAATATTCCTGATCCGGCTCTCTTTTTTTGCTTCCGAATCAAAAGTCACATCAAGCTGACTTTCCTGTATATGGACTTCAGGGAGACGTTCCTGATATTTGATCCGGATGGTTCCCCCGTCTACTATAGACTGCTTCGGCAAATAGGTGTCAATATACTCGCCAAACTCCCTGCGCGTAGATGTATCGTTCTTATCAATCGGAGTGCCGGTAAAACCGATAAAAAGAGCATTCGGAATCGCTGTCCGCATATTCAGGGTCCAGTCAGGGTTGATATTTTCCTTTACAGTTGTTTTACCGTATCCGACCTTCTTATACAGGCTTCTCTGAGCTTCATCTACAAAAACAACTATTTTGGACGAGCTTGATAATTCGGGGAAGATTTCACCTTTTTTCGTAGTAAATTCCTGAATGGTAGTAATAAATGTCTTTCCAGTTGGATTTTTTAACTCTGCTTTTAGCTGTTCAACATTATTTATCTGTATTGGATTTGGGAAGTTACAACTCTTAAACATAGTTAAAATCTGGGGATCCAGGTCATTACAGTCCGTTAAAATAAGAATACAGGGGTTTTCAAGGGAGGTTCCGGGCACCTTTCCGATTCTTCGGATTTTTAGAATTGTATAGACTAATGTAAGTGATTTTCCGCTTCCCTGTGTATGCCAGACAACGCCACCAGTGCCATGCGCGATCCGTACAAGAATTTTATTGCTAGCGATATACTGATTATACCTGCAGAGCTTTTTTTACATATT